>NZ_JBBYHU010000009.1:0-129437 GCF_038289905.1 Flavobacterium flavipallidum
AGAAGAATCGCAATGGAACTTAGAGATATGATTACAGCGATTTTGATAATATTCGCAGGTGGAAATCCTGATAAAGTATTTAAAACATAAAAAAATGGCCAGAATTTCTTCCGACCATGACTACTTTCGGGAGGCTTTTTTATTTTATTTTTTGTTCATTTCCATCACTTAAAAATATGGAAATTGCTTTTAAACTTTCTGTACGATCAGCAATTAATTTAATGATACTTGTGAAAGGTATGAATAAAATCATTCCTGCAGCTCCCCATAAGATACCACCTAGGGTAATCATAAGAATAATAGCAAAGGTGTTTATCTTTAATTTATTACCTACAATATATGGGAAAATAATATAAGCTTCTAAAACCTGAACAAAGGCAAAAACAGAAATTACACCTATAGGGTACCATATTGAATTGTAAGTAATCCAGGAAATAGTAATAGGTAAAAGTGCCGAAATCATGATACCAACATAGGGAATGAATGTAAGTATAGCAGCAATAAATCCAAACATAAATGGATGGGGAATTCCAATTATTAATAGTCCGATGCTATTGAAAATTCCAACAATTAAATAAACCAAGAGCATTCCGTTAATAAAATTATGGTAGATATTTATAGTTTCCCTTAGTATTTCAATGATTTTCTTATTTTGTTCTTTAGGAAAATAAACAAGTATTGCATTTATAAATATTTTGTGATAGTAAAGAATAAGTGCAGTAAAAACCGGAATGATTATTATATAATATAAAACATGAGAAAATGAATAAAATGAAGATTCTAAAATAGATAGTAATTGATTTTCGGAATGGTTTAGTATGTTTTCAAAAAATGAAATTTGTTCAGTATTCGTAATATTCAGGTTTTTAGAGATATAAGTGCTTATTTGATATAAGGTTTCCAGAAGTTTTGATTTAAAAGGTTCCCATTCTAAAAGAAATTCTTTAGCTTGGAAAATAAGCAAACTTAATATGCCAATTAATAAAATAAACAGAGCGGATAATGCTATACCTATTGCAATTACTGGGTGTATTTTGTTTTTTTCAAGTCGTTTGCATACAGGATAAAGGATGAAACTTACCAGAATGGCAAAACTAAGGGGGATAAAAAGAAGTTTGCCAAAATAAAGTATTAATGCCGTCAGGAAGAAATAGTGCAAGAGTTCTAAGCCTGAGATAGCATTTGTATTTTTAGTATGGCTTGATGTTTTTGGAAAAAGACTCATAAACAACAAATTATTTTTTATTAAATTAATAAAAATAATCAGATTAATAGTCTTTTAATCCTTAAAAGTTATTGTAAAAGTAGATCCCATATTTAGTTGACTCTCAAGCATGATTTGGCCTCCAAGATTAGTTACATGATTGTGTACTAAATACAATCCTATACCACTACTATCAGCGTGATCATTGAAAGTTTGGTGTAATCCAAATACTTTGTCTTTCACATTGTCAAGATCAAAGCCAATTCCGTTATCTGAAATGATTAACTGTGTACCATTATTTGTTATTTTTGAACGAATAGCAATAGTGGATAAAGTATTAGGTTGTGCATACTTAATTGAATTTGTAATTAAGTTTAGAAAAATACTTTTTAAATAAGTTTTGTTGAAATTAATTTGGTCAATTCTTGAAAAATCAATGCTAATCGTAGCCTGCGAATTTTGTATTAAAGAATTTATTGATGCTAAAACTTCGTTTAATGTGGTGCTTAAAGTAATTTCTTCTAACTGTGAGTCAGGGTTTTTATTTTTGTCATTCAGAAACTTAAAATGTTCGTTTAAATTTTCTTTTAAGGTGTCAGTAGTAGCTTTTAGAATATTAATGAATTCTAATGTTTCTTCGTTTTTAATTTCACTAATATCCATCAATTCAAGAATGCTGGTAATATTGTTTACAGGTGATCGTAAATCGTGTGCTGTAGAATAACTTAATTTCTTAAAACTCTGATTGATTTCTGTTAGTTGCTTAAGATGTAGTGTTCGTTCTTTTTCAAGCTCTTTTTTATGCGTAATGTTCTTAGCTACCGCATAAATTACTTGTTCATCTTCAACAGGGATTGAGGTCCATAACAACCAAACTACTTGTCCGCTTTTCGTTACATATCTGTTTTCAAAATCAAATAGAGGAATCAGGCTTTTTAGTTCGTTTCTAGCTGTATTTGTTTTTTCTTTGTCGTTTTTATAAACAAAACTATTGATTGGATTGGCAAATAATTCTTCGTGTGAATATTCCAATAATTTAGAAACAGCAGGATTTATTCTCTTGAAATATCCATCGTATCCAGCTATGCAAAATAGATCATGAGAGGTGTCAAAAAAACTTTCAAAATTATTAAAAACCTCAAAATTGCAAGCATTATCATTTTCTCTATTTTTTGTCATAGCATTATTTAGAAATAGTGGCTTAATACAAGTAAATAGGTTGTAAAAAAGACTTGGGGAAGTGTTTTTTACAAAAATAATTTTTTTTTAGAATTATTGAAGATGAGTTAAATAAAATTATTGTGTTTTAGTATGTTATTTTTTTATAAAAAGAAAAAAGAGATTCGTTATGCACAAACCTCTTTATGAATGATCAATATTTTTTGATTTATATTTTAAAAACACCTCCAAAAGAAATGATTTTTTGGAAAAAATAAAAATCCTGTGCCGCTTTGTCTGTTGTACTTTGAGTGGTGCGTATATCCTGCATATTGATATATCCTCCTTTTAATTCACCCTGAATAAAGAAATGTTTAAAGAAAGTAATATTCAAACCTGCTTTAGCAGATATTCCATATCCTGAAGTGTGAAAATCATCATGACGTTCTTTGCCTAGTAAAGTGGTATTTGTTTTTGGGTATAAAAATCCAAAACCAAGACCTTCCGTTAAGTTTATTTGAACTTTATCAGTATTAGGAAGTTTAAATAGAGAGGAAATGTCATCAAATCTGGAAACTTCGGTATGAACGTAATTTAAACCATCGGTATGCTCATATTTTAGGAATTCAGGTGTCATTTCCGTTAATTCATGATTGTAAGTTCCATCAAATTCAGAACCAATATTGATATTTCCGTTAACTTTAGCCATTTGATTTTGTGTCATCACATATTTCATATGATCTAAACCTACAGTTACACTATAATGGTCGTTAATGAAATATCCTAAACGGAAATTAGTTTGCGGTATGGTTATTCTAGAAGGGTTGATATAATCAATATGCCAGCCTTTAGGTTTGTCATGTGCAACCATGTCTTCAACAGTAAATCGATAACCTTCACCACTAAAAGTGACATCTGATTTAGAATAACTGTCTCTGTTTCCTCCCCAGGAAATGAAAAATTTCCCTTTATTGTGAGCGGTATATTTCTCTTGAACTTTTAGTTCTTCTTGCGCACTAAGGCAGTTTGTGAATAAGAATGCCACCAAAGCAGCAGTATATAATTTTTTCACGAAAGTTTTTTTAGAAAATTAAAATGAATTTACAGTTTTTCTGATAGCAACCAATTTGGTCATTAAATCTTCAAAATAATCCAAGTGTAGCATGTTAGCACCATCACTTTTTGCATTAGCAGGATCAAAATGCGTTTCAATGAAAATTCCATCAACACCTACAGCAATACCAGCTTTGGCAATAGTTTCAATCATATCAGGACGACCTCCGGTAACACCTGCAGTTTGGTTAGGTTGTTGTAATGAATGCGTAACATCTAATACTGTTGACGCATATTGTTGCATAGTAGGGATTCCTCTAAAATCAACAATCATATCTTGGTAGCCAAACATAGTTCCTCTATCAGTAACCATAACATTTTGATTGTTACAATCCAATACTTTTTGAACGGCATGCTTCATGCTTTCCGGACTCATAAATTGTCCTTTTTTTAAATTAACTGTTTTTCCAGTATTGGCAGCAGCCACAACTAAATCTGTTTGACGTACTAAGAAGGCAGGAATTTGTAAAACATCTACATATTGTGCGGCCATAGCTGCATCTTCATTAGTGTGGATATCAGTAACAGTTGGAACATGAAAAGTTTCAGATACTTTTCTAAGAATTTTTAAAGCTTTTTCGTCTCCAATTCCTGAAAAACTGTCAATACGTGAACGATTGGCTTTTTTAAAAGAACCTTTAAAAACGTAAGGGATTTGTAATTTATCTGTAATGCCAACAATTTTTTCAGCAATACGCAATGCCATTTCTTCTCCTTCGATGGCGCATGGACCTGAAAGTAAAAAGAAATTACCACTTTCAGTATGCTTGATTTGAGGAATATTTTGTATGTTCATAGTTGATTTTTTGAAGTTGCAAAGGTAGTTATGATTTGCGACTTTGCGATTTTATTTTTTGTTTTTTTGGGGTTTAAAAAATTTAAAAATGTGTTTTTTGCGTATTACTATTTTTTAATAGTAAGACCCATTGGACACATCAAAAAACCTTTTTCGTAAATGTTCAAGTAGAGAATAATAGGTTTTTTTTGGCCTTCCCAACGAATTTCATATGCATTTAAAAATCCAGCTCCCATAGCGGTTCTTTTTGAAGGAAAGGGGCAACAGGTTTCAATTTTTGTATAACTGATTTTTTCACCCTTAGGACCTGCCAATGCATTTAAATAGCGTTCCTCATTTAATTTTTCATTAGTAGTTGTGTAGTAAAAAATATTGATAGGGTAATCTTTGTTATAGCCGTATTTTTTGTCTTTACTGTATTCTGTAATTATAAAAGTGTTGTCTTTAGAAAGTTTTGGGATAGGGGCATTATCATTTACATTTCTTAACGTTGATTTTGTGCTAATACAGGAAGAGCTTAAAAACAGCAAAGCAATAGTGACAATCACTTTTTTAGCCACTAAAAAAGCAAATAGCCTCTTGTTTTCTTTTATCTTTTTTACTATTGTAGTTATATATTGTGACTTCATGAAGATGAATTGATTTTGATAGATTGGCTTTTAAATAGTTGTACAAAGATATTGAGAACTTCAAATTTTAAAGTGATATTTTACTTTTTTTTAAGTGAAGATTTTTTTTGGCTTTTGTAACATTTCTCACATTGCATTGAATACTTTGTATTTAAATTTGCATAAAAATAATTTATATGGAATTAATTTATCATACCTGGTCGTGGTATATTTCAGGTTTCTTAATTGGTCTAGTAATGCTGGTACTGGTTTATTTTGGGAAAACTTTTGGGATGTCGTCTAATTTGAGAACTTTATGTAGTCTGGCAGGAGCAGGAAACAAAGTAGCTTTTTTTAATTTTAATTGGAAAGCACAACGTTGGAATCTTGCTGTGGTAGCAGGAGCGATGTTAGGAGGTTTTGTAGCAACTCACTATTTGAGTGATGCTTCTAATGTTTCGTTAAATCCTAAAACGATAGAACAGCTTCAAACTATGAATATTGATGCTCCAGAAGGGAAATTAATGCCGAACGCATTGTTTGCTAAAGAAATTTTTAATTCACCTAAAAGTATCGCAATTTTGGTTTTAGGTGGGATATTGATTGGTTTTGGATCCCGTTATGCAGGTGGTTGTACTTCTGGTCATGCTATTTCCGGATTAAGTAATTTACAACTTCCTTCTTTAAAAGCGGTAATTGGCTTTTTTATAGGCGGATTGATTATGTCTCATTTTATTTTACCATTAATTCTATAAATATGTAATAGGCATATTGCTTATAACAAACAATAAATATTAAAATATGAAATTGATAAAGTTTATTTTAGTTGGATTTATTTTCGGAATTGTTTTAACTAAATCTGAGGCGGTTTCCTGGTATCGTATTTACGAAATGTTTCAGTTTCAATCTTTCCATATGTACGGAATTATTATGGTTGCAGTTGCGACGGGGGTAATTGGACTTCAGTTGATAAAAAGATTTAAGGTTAAAGATATAACTGGAGAACCAATTTGTATTGAGGATAAAGAGCCGTCAACACTGCGTTATATTATTGGCGGATTGATTTTTGGTTTAGGATGGGCATTAGCTGGTTCTTGTCCGGGGCCAATTTTTATTTTGATTGGTGCAGGATTTACAACGGTTATTATTGTTTTACTAGGGGCATTGTTAGGAACTTTCCTTTATGGTGTTGTAAAAGATAAATTGCCTCATTAATTTCTTAAGAGTAAATTTTAATTAAAAGCTATTATTACCTCATAAAAAAAACATCCGCCAAAAGCGGATGTTTTTTTATGGTAATCTTGATTAAATTATTTCAGCGCTTAAACCAGCTTCTAATAACTGCGTACATTGCGGTTTTAGCTTATCTATTGAATCAGTTTTAACAGTGCATTTACCATTATAATGTACTATTAAAGAGCATTGTTCAGCTTGTTCAGGAGTATGTTCGCATACACGCATCAAAGTTTCAATTACGTGATCAAAAGTATTTACATCGTCATTATAAAGAATAATTTCGTTGTTTTTAGATGTGACTTCTTTTACACTAACTTTTTCTTTAACTTTTTCTATCGTACTCATACTGATATTTATTTATACTTTTAAATATTTGATAATTAACAAAGTACTAATTTACGTATTTAAGTGAAACCCAGTTGTTTCTTTCGAATTTTTTAACATAAGTTAAACCTTTTTCGGTACAACAAGCATCAATTGCGGGAATGTCTTCGTTGTAAAATCCGCTTAACAATAAGGTTCCTTTTGGATTTAAACAGTCAACATAAGTTTGCATATCATTTAGCAAAATATTTCTGTTGATGTTTGCAATAATTAAATCGTATTTTTTTCCTTGTAATAATGCAGCATCACCTTCATAGACACTAATGTTCTTGCAATTGTTACGCTCGGCATTTTCAATAGAATTCAAATAACACCAGTTGTCAATATCGATGGCATCAATTGGTTGAGCGCCTTTCATTTCAGCAAGTATAGCAAGAATAGCGGTACCGCAACCCATATCTAAAGTTTTCATCCCAGTAACATCCATTTCTAGTAAATGTTGAATCATCATGTGTGTGGTTTCATGATGTCCGGTTCCAAAACTCATTTTAGGTTCAATCAAAATATCAAATTCAGCTTCCGTTTTTGGGTGAAATGGAGCTCTTACATGACATCTTCCGTCTACGTCAATAGGTTCAAAATTCTTTTCCCATTCTTCATTCCAGTTTACCTGCTCAATTTCTTCATAAGAATAGTCAATTTCAAATTCTTCGGAATGAAGAATGTTGACATTTTCCAGAATCATTTCGTCCCATAAATCTTTTTGAACAAAAGCTGAAATTCCGGTTTCTGTTTCAGTAAAACTTTCGAATGCTAATTCGCCTAATTCGGCAATTAATATTTCCGAACCCAGTTCTTTTGGTTCAATACTAAAATGATAGGCGATATAAATATTTGACATAAAAATTATTTTTTTGCAAAGGTACTATTTCTCTTTGATGAACTGAAAATAAAAAAAGCGATAAAGTAAATTATCGCTTCTAATAGTTTTGTAAAGTATATTTTTAGATCGCAGTAACAATAGCTACGAAATCATCAGCTTTTAGAGCAGCTCCACCAATAAGGCCACCGTCTACGTCTGGTTTAGAGAAAATTTCTTTAGCATTTTCAGGTTTAACTGAACCTCCGTAAAGAATAGTAGCGTTTTCAGCAATTTCTTTTCCGTAAGCTTTAAGAATTGTTTTTCTGATAAATTCGTGCATTTCCTGTGCTTGTTCTGGAGAAGCAGTTTCACCTGTTCCAATAGCCCAAACTGGTTCGTAAGCTAAAACGATTTTATTCCATGATTTAGCATCCACTTGGAACAAACCATCTTTTAATTGGTTTTCAACAATGTTGAAATGATTTCCTGACTGACGGTCTTTTAATTCTTCACCAAAGCAAAAAATTACAGTCATATCATGTTTTAATGCAGTATTAACTTTATCAGCAATTAAAGCATCACTTTCGTGAAAAATTGCTCTACGCTCAGAGTGACCAAGGATTACAGTATTTACACCAACTCCAGTTAACATATCAGCAGAAATTTCTCCTGTAAAAGCACCACTTTCAGTTTGGTGAACGTTTTGAGCTGAAACACTGATGTTTGTTCCTTTTAATTGGTTTACTGCTGCAGCTAAGTTTACAAATGTAGGTGCAACAATTACTTGTGCTGTTGTATTTGCAGGGACTTTTGCGATTAATTCACTTAATAATTCACTAGTTTGTGCTGCATTTTTGTGCATTTTCCAGTTTCCTGCTACAATTTTCTTTCTCATTGTCGTTGTTATATTTGAATTTTGTTTTTACTAAATTTTAAATTGTTTCTTTTTCTAATCGATCCAGAGTCGCATTGACTTTTTCAAAATCAGTCTCTACAGCACGGTATATTACAATTTTTCCTTTTTTGTCGATCACGATGCATCTAGGAATCCAATCTAAATCTATTGCTTTGGCAAATACTCCTTTCATTTGATCTTTTGCCATATAATGCTGTCCTTTCAATTGGTATCTTTCAATTCCGTTTTTCCATTTTTCGGCATTATCATCCATTGAAATATAGACATAATTTGTTTCAGGATGTGATTCTTGTAACTCTTTCATCCTTGGCATTTCTTTGACGCAGTCACGACACCAAGTTGCCCAGACTTTAATAACTAGATTTTTTCCTTTGTTTTGAGCTAAAATATTTTTGAAAGCAATCTCACTTCCATTCGTATTTAATACTTTTTCAGCTAAAGCTTCTTCAGAAAAAGCTGATTTTTGAGCATTTGATTTTGAACAAGAAATTGTTGCAAAAACGAATAATAATAAAATAGTATTTTTTAATTTTTTCATCGTTCCAAAGTTAAAATAAACAATTTGATTGTAATTTAGAGATAGCTGTTTTTTGAAATTTATCATATAAAATAACAAAAACTAATTTTTGAGTTATAAAAATATAAATGAAAACGTAATAGTTTGTCAGAATTGATTCAATCAAATAATTCGATTTCAAAGTTTATTTAAAAAAAGCATTAAAAAGGATTCTTTCTAATTGTTTTTTGATGCTTTTTGAGTTTTAAAAAAGCTCACAAACGACTTTTAATGTCTTAAGTGAGCTTTCAATTATTATAATTTTAAATCTTTAATATCGTTGTAATGAACTTTTTGTTTGATGGTTCCTTTGTTCAAAATTACAATACTTGGATTAGCTCGTTCGATTGTTTTTAGTGCAATAGCATCACAACTATAAAAATCAAATTTCAGATTGTATTTTTTTTGAGCTTTTTCAATTTCTGCCTTGGACGAATTAGTCATACCAACTACTTTGTATCCTTTGACAGAAGCTTCATTATATAGTGAAGCTAATTTTATCATACCTTCTTCTTTGGATAAAGTTAAATCATATGTTACAATCATTAAAAGTTTTGGTTCCAGAAGCAATTCGTCTTTATAATCTGAATCGTCTTTTGTCATTGTAAAATCGTGGATAGGTGGTATATAGCCCTGACTGATGATTTTGTCTTTTCGGTCTACAAATTCAGCGCCTTCCGGAAGATTCATTAAATCTTTTTCAGTGAATTCTTTCAGAGCTCCGTTTACTTTATAAATAAATACCATTTCTACAACTGGAGTAGGTGCACCTTGTGGAATTCTCATTCCTTTTTGAATGTTGTTGCCTACTTTGTAAGGACGAAAATCAATTATTGGTAAATGATTTAAAACTAAATATGCTATAAAAATACTAATTGCTAAACTTAAATATACAATGGCATTTTGAAAACTATTATTATTAAATAGCGGTTTGATGCGCTTTTGATTTATGTATAAAATCAGGATGAAACCTAAAAGAATAACATCTTTAGTGAAAGATTCCCATGGAGTTAGGTGCAAGGCATCTCCAAAGCATCCACAATCTTTAACTACATCAAAATAAGCAGAATAGAAAGTAAGGAAAGTGAAAAATACAATCATTAACAATAAGCTCCAAATTGTAAATTTAGACTTGTAACCTATAAGTAACATAACGCCTAAAACTACTTCTACAATGACTAAAAATACAGCTAAATAGAGGCAATACGGAGTTAAAAAAGGAAGATTAAAAACGGGTTCGCTGAAATACTCAGTTAATTTATAAGAGAAACCTACTGGGTCATTTAATTTGATTAATCCGGAGATAATAAAAAGGATACCAACAAATAAACGTGAAAATTGGCTGATGAAATTTTTCATGATAATTATTTGTTATTAGTGAAATTCATTAAGATTAATGCAAAAACTGAGTAGTTAATCATGTCTTGGTAATTAGCATCTATACCTTCTGAAACGATTGTTTTACCCTTGTTGTCTTCAATTTGTTTTACACGAAGTAGTTTTTGAAGAATTAAATCGGTCAATGAACTTACTCTCATATCACGCCAAGCTTCACCATAATCATGATTTTTAGCTTCCATTAAATCTTTGGTCAGTTTTACTTTGGCATCATATAATTCAGAAGCTTTTTCAACATTCAAATCGGGCTGATCTACAACTCCCAATTCTAATTGAATTAAAGCCATAATCGAATAATTGATAATTCCGATAAATTCGCTTGACTCATCTTCGTCTACTTTTCGAACTTCGTTTTCTTGTAAACTACGAATACGTTGTGCTTTGATAAAAATTTGATCAGTTAGAGATGGTAAACGTAAAATGCGCCAGGCACTACCATAATCCTGCATTTTATTAACGAATAAGGAACGACAAATTTCAATTACCTTATCGTATTCTTGAGAAGTGTTCTTCATTATTATTGCTGTATATTTGTCTAAAAATTTTTCCAAAAATAGGGATTAAATTTAAAATGTTTGAAACTTGAAAGTTTAAAGTTCTCATAAAAAAAATGTTTTTAATGAGTTGAATTGAAAACTTTAAGGTTTGAATCAAAAAACAATGAAAAAATGACAATAAACTGCAAAGGACAGCTCATAGATATATCACAACCTAAAGTGATGGGAATTTTAAATATTACTCCTAATTCTTTTTTTGACGGTGGTAAATATGCAACTGAGGAAGAAATTATTACCAAAGTTGAAAAAATGCTTGATGAAGGTGCAACTTTTATTGATATTGGAGCTTATTCCAGTAAACCCAGTGCCGAATTTGTTACTGAAGAAGAAGAATTAAATCGAATTGTTCCTGTTGTTCAATTATTAGTAAAACATTTTCCAAATATTCTAATTTCTATTGATACCTTTAGAAGTAAAGTTGCCAGCGCTTGTATTGAAAACGGAGCGGCAATAATTAATGATATTTCGGCTGGAAATCTTGATGATAAAATGTTGGAAGTAGTTGCGCATTATCAGGTTCCGTATATTATGATGCACATGCGAGGAACGCCTCAAACGATGCAAAGTATGACAACTTATCAGGATATTGTGAAAGAAATGTTGTTCTACTTTTCAGAAAAAATAGCGCAGGCAAGAAGTTTAGGGATAAATGATTTGATTGTTGATCCTGGTTTTGGATTTGCAAAAACGATAGAACAAAATTACGAAGTGATGCAAAAATTGAGTTTGTTTCATAATTTTACATTACCTGTTTTAGTTGGTATTTCCAGAAAATCGATGATTCATAAAGCTTTATCAATTTCAGCAGATGAAGCTTTAAATGGAACTACGTTTTTAAATACCATTGCTTTAACTAAAGGTGCACAAATATTGCGTGTACATGATGTAAAAGAGGCTGTTGCATGTATAAAATTGTTTGAAAAACTGAATGCTTAAAAATGAAATATTTTAGTCTTATCGCAATTCTTTTTTTGATTTCCTGCGGAAGTAAAGAAGATGTATTACTTCCTAAATCAGATACAACTGTTGTTAGTAATGTTGAGGATCATTCGCCAATTTATATCTTTTTTAGAAACGAAGGAAAAGATACTTTGGCTGAAGTGAATCGAAAAAACAGTATCATTACGACCAATTGGATTTTTAACATAGACAAGCGTTTACCGTTACGATTAGTTATTCCTGAAGTCATAAAATTGCAGGAGAAAAAACGTAATGAAAAAGCACATCAAAATGAAAAAGCCGAGAATTATTACTCTTATGCTGATATAGTAAAAGAAAATTTAGCTTTTTTACCATTTACTAAAGTGTATTATAAAATGGCTAAGCCTAAGAAAAATGATTTTGTTATTTATTTTAAAAAAGGCAATGCTTTGGTTTCTCTAAACGGGAAAAATGTCAAAAAATCAGACTTACTACAGGAGTTTTTTAGCATTCAGTTTATTCTAAAACCTCGAATTGTTGTTCAGTTTGATAAGAATATGTCCTACGGAGAATACATCGAAAATAAAATCTTGTTGCGAAAATTTGACTTGTACAGTACCAATCCAATTTCGGTGAATGAATTTATTTTTTGATGATAATTGTAAGTTGATAGCTTACTGCATTCTGAACACTGAACACTGCTTACTGATGATGATAAGGTTCATTTCTTAGAATTGTAAAACCGCGGTACAATTGTTCGATAAAAAATAAACGAACCATTTGGTGTGAAAAAGTCATTTTAGAAAGTGAAATTTTTCCTTGTGCTTTAGCATAAACTGTTTCCGAAAATCCATAAGGCCCGCCAATTACAAAAACCAGGGTTTTGATTCCCGAGTTCATTTTCTTTTGTAATTCTTCCGAAAATCCAACGCTGGAAAAGTTTTTTCCATTTTCATCCAATAAAATCAATTGGTCAGAGGGACCAATTTTGGACAAAATCAATTCACCTTCTTTTTCTTTTTGTTGATTTTCCGATAAGTTTTTTACATTCTTGATGTCAGGAATAATTTCTAACTCAAATTTGATATAGAATGACAATCGTTTGGTGTAATCATCAATTAAGCTTTGCAAAGCTTTATTATCTGTTTTGCCTATGGCGATGAGTTTGATGTTCATTTTGAGGATGATTTTCGAAGCTGCAAAGATATTAAACTAACTTACTTTTTAATTATTTCGGATTATTGGTTGTAATAACAAAAACAATCAATATTTCGTTAGTGGTGTTAATTAGCGAATGAAAACCTTCACCACTCATGGCGGTAATACTGCCTTTTGTTAGTGTTTTTTTTCTGATAATTCCGTCTTTTTTAGTCATTTCGGTGTATTCGCCTTCTCCATGCATGACAATATAAAGTTCTTCTTCATGACGAGTGCCATGAGTATGAAATCCAGCTTCGTCACCTTTGTTGCAAAAAACCATGTAAGCCCCAATACGGTTATTAGTTAATTCGCCCTCGTCAAACATTTGTAGTAAATAGACAATTCCTTTTCCTCCGTACATTGGGTCGCGTTTGTCAACTCTAACAACAGTTCTTTCAGGTTTGTTAAACGGTGTTACACTTAAATCAATGTATTGCGATACCAATTCGATTATTTTGGCGTTTTCATTTTCAGGAGATAAAGTAGACATTGTAGTTGTATTTTTTTTCAAATGTAAAACATATTTTTTATGGATTTGTCTTCCAAAACAATTTAGAAAAAAGAATAGTGGAAAAGACTACAGATTCGCAGATTTATTTTGTAAAAAGTAAATTTTTAGGATTTTATAAAATTTAATTTGAGTTCATTTTATTTGAATTGTTTTGTTCTTAATATAAATCTGCGAATCAGCGGTAGAAAAAAACTTATGTGTTTGCTATAAGTGAAACAGAAACAAATTTTAGAATACACAAAATATGTCCTACTTTAGCAAGAAAAAAATTTCAGGTAAAAAATGATTAGCGAAGCACAATTTCAAAACGAGTTAGAATTATTAATTGCAAATGCCATTAGAGAAGATGTAGGAGATGGCGATCACAGTTCGTTAGCTTGTATTCCTGCTGAAGCTCAAGGAAAAGCAAAACTTTTGGTAAAGGATAACGGAATTATTGCCGGTGTTGAATTTGCAAAAATGATTTTTAATTATGTGGATGCTAATTTGAAAGTCGAAACTTTTATTGAGGATGGAACTCCAGTGAAATTTGGTGATGTTGTTTTTCATGTCTCGGGTAGTTCTCAGTCTATTTTAAAGGCAGAACGCATGGTTTTGAATTCGATGCAAAGAATGTCGGCTATTGCAACTAAAACGAATAGCTACGTGAAATTGCTTGAAGGAACGAATACTAAAATTTTAGATACTCGTAAAACTACTCCGGGTTTTCGTGTGGCCGAAAAATGGGCAGTAAAAATAGGAGGAGGAGAGAATCATCGTTTTGCGTTGTATGATATGGTGATGCTGAAAGACAATCATATTGATTTTGCAGGTGGAATTGGATTGGCCATAGCCAAAACCAAAGCCTATTTGAAAGAAACCAACCGTGATTTGAAAATTATCGTAGAGGCCAGAGATCTTGATGAAGTAAAACAAATTGTGGAAGCCGGCGGTGTTTTTCGTATTCTTTTGGATAATTTTGATTACGAAATGACCAGAGAAGCGGTTGCCTTTATAGGAAATGCATCAATGACGGAATCATCAGGAAATATTAATGAAGACACTATTCGTCATTATGCGGAATGCGGGGTAAATTATATTTCTTCGGGTGCTTTGACGCATTCTATTTATAATATGGACTTGAGTTTAAAGGCAATCGAATAATTTTCTTTGTAAAAGTTAGCGTTAATGTCAGTAGAGATAGAAATAAAACTTCAGAAAATCCCTTTGATACGCAATTTTGTGCGTTGGTCAAAAAAAGTAAAACTCAAGTGGCTCAGTGGATTATCGTTGTATGATTTGTTAGAATTGTACATTCTGGGAATTACAGAGGCGGCTTTGTCAAACCGTGCGGGATCTATTGCGTTTAGTTTTTTTATGGCGTTGTTTCCATTTGCACTTTTTATTTTGAACCTTATCCCTTTTATACCTATTGAAGGATTTCAGGATGATTTTCTCGATTTTGTTGCTGATGGTGTGCCACCCAATACTTTTTATGCCATTAAAAATATTATTAATGATATTTTACACAATAGTCATTCCGGTTTAGTTTCTTCGGGATTTTTATTGTCTATTTTTTTAATGGCTAATGGTTTAAATGCAATTTTAGGAGGGTTTGAAAATTCTAAGCATGTATTGGTAAAAAGAGGTTTTTTTCATCAGTATTTTGTCGCTATTGGTATGTCGTTGTTTTTAGCTTTTTTGTTAATTATAACCGTGGCGATTATCGTTGTTTTTGAAGTTTTTATTCAGCAGTTGAATGCCAGAGATTATTTAAGTGAAAATATTCCGTTAATAGTTGTTGGGCGTTATGCGTTCCTTGTTTTAATGATTTTAATAACAACATCGGTACTTTTTAAATTTGGAACTAAAAATCAGGAGGATCGCTCCTTTATTTCAATAGCTTCTGTCTTTACTACAGTTTTAACAATTATAAGTTCCTATTTTTTTGGTGTTTGGGTAATCCGATTTTCAAAATACAATGAACTTTATGGTTCTATTGGGACCTTGTTGATTGTCATGTTTTACATCTGGATCAATTGCATGATTTTATTATTGGGGTTTGAACTGAATGAGGTTATCAATAAACTAAAGAAAAGAAAAGAACAACATCTGCAATAAAGCAGATGAACTTTTAATATTAAGAGATTAAGCAATAATTGATGTATTTTGTTGAAGTAATTTTACCGTTAGCTCTGGCTAAAACTTTTACTTATAGTATTTCGGAGGCTGAGTATCATTACATTCAAAAAGGAATGCGAATTGCTGTTCCTTTTGGAAAAAGCAAAATTTTAACTGCATTGGCAGTGGATATACATCAAAATAAACCCACTTTATACCAAGCCAAAGAAATTCATCAAATTCTGGACGAAAAACCAATAGTTACTGATAATCAAATCAAACATTGGCAATGGATTGCATCTTATTATATGTGTGCGATTGGTGATGTGTATCGTAATGCTATTCCTAGTGCTTTGTTGTTAGAAAATGAAACCTTAATTACTCAAAATGCGGGCACTTTTGTTGATGAAAGGGAACTTTCTGACGATGAGTTTTTAATTTATCAGGCTTTACAACAGCAATCTTCATTAAAAGTCCAGGATATAATTGGGATTTTGAATAAGAAAAATATATTTCCTATTATTCAAAAGCTAATTGATAAAAATGTGGTGGTTTTGCAGGATGAAATTCAGGAATCCTATAAACCTAAATTAGTTCGTTATATTCGTTTGCATTCTAAATATGATTCGAATGAAGGCTTGAGTGAATTGTTAGCTGTTTTAAAAAATGCTAATAAGCAAAAAGAAATTGTGTTGACTTATTTTCAGTTAAGTGCCACTAATCATAAAAAGCCAATTTCGGTTAAAGAATTGACAGAAGTTTCTAATTCCTCTTCGGCTGTTATAAAAGCTTTAATTGATAAAGAAATTTTTGAGGATTATCATCTTCAGGAAGATCGGGTGAATTATACCGGAGATTCTGATGATAGCTTGTTACAATTAAGTGAAGTACAATTAAAGGCTTTTGATGAAATTAAATCAAGTTTTTTAGAAAAAGAAGTATGTCTTTTGCACGGCGTGACTTCTAGCGGAAAAACGGAAATTTATATAAAACTCATTGAAGAGTATTTGGCAACAGGAAAACAAGTTTTGTATTTGTTACCTGAAATTGCATTGACAACACAATTGGTCTCCCGATTACAGGCTTATTTTGGAAACAAAGTAGCTGTTTTTCATTCAAAATATAATAATAATGAGCGGGTAGAAGTTTGGAATCAGCTGTTGCAAAATTCAGAGAAAGCGCAAATTGTAATTGGAGCGAGGTCGGCTTTGTTTTTACCATTCTCTAATTTAGGTTTCATAATTGTTGATGAAGAACATGAGCAGACTTTTAAACAAGTCGATCCTGCGCCAAGATATCATGCTCGGGATGCAGCTATAGTATTAGCTAATTTTTTTCAGGCCAAAGTTGTATTGGGTTCGGCTACGCCAAGTTTGGAATCTTATTATAATACATCAATTGGAAAATACGGTTTAGTCGAACTTAAAAACCGTTACGCTAATGTGAGAATGCCGGAAATTGTTTTGGTGGATTTGAAAGACAAATATTTCCGTAAACGTATGACAGGGCATTTTAGTGATGTTTTGATTGATGGGATAACAGAAGCTCTGTCTTTAGGAGAACAGGTTATTTTATTTCAAAACAGACGTGGTTATTCTCCTTTATTAGAATGTATGACTTGTGGCCATGTTCCACAATGTCAGCAATGTGATGTGAGTTTGACGTATCATAAACACCGCAATGAATTGCGATGTCATTATTGTGGTTATTCGATTGCTAAGCCTACACGCTGCCATAGTTGTTCCGGAATTGACTTGACAACAAAAGGTTTTGGTACAGAGCAAATTCAACAAGAATTGGTGCAATTATTTCCTGAGCGAAAAATTGGGCGTATGGACCAGGATACAACCAGAGGTAAATTTGGGTTTGAAAAAATTATTGATAGTTTCAAAAACAGGGAAATCGATATTATGGTGGGTACTCAAATGCTTGCTAAAGGTTTAGATTTTGACAACGTGAGTCTTGTTGGGATTATGAATGCAGATAATATGTTGTATCATCCTGATTTTAGAGCCTTTGAAAGAAGTTATCAAACCATGACTCAAGTGGCAGGACGTGCTGGACGTTCAGAAAAACAAGGTAAAGTAATTATTCAAACCTATAATCCTAATCATAATACAATCCAACAGGTGACGAATAATGATTATATAGGTATGTATAAGGAACAACTTTATGATCGTTTGATTTATAAATATCCTCCATACTTTAGAATTATAAAAGTTACTTTAAAGCATCGAGATTTTAATAAATTAAAAGAAGGTTCGTTGTGGTTGTATCAAGTTTTGTTTCAAAATTTAGGTATTCCGGTTCTTGGGCCTGAAGAGCCAGCAATAAACCGAATCAGAAATGAATATATTCGGACAATAATGATCAAAATTCCTCAGGAATCTTCAATAGTAAGCACAAAAAAAACTATCCAAAAAATATTGAATAGTTTTGATAGTGTTGCGCATTTTAGAGCAATAAAAGTTACATTAAATGTAGATTTTTACTAAATCTATTAAGCGTAAGAAAGTGCTTTAATTAAGTCTTCTTTTTTGTTTCTGCTCAATGGAATTTTTGTTGGTCCAATTTCTGCAAATTTACTGTTGAAACGTTCTACTTTGTCAATATTGATAATGTAGGATTTGTGAACGCGAACAAATTTCTTTTTGGGTAAATCATTTTCAAACGACTTCATAGTAGAAAGTACTAAATGACTATCGTCTTCTGTAACTACTCTTACATAGTCTCCAAAAGCTTCAATCCATTTAATTCTGGCTGTGAAGATTTTTAATTTTTTCAAATTACTTTTGATGAATATGTGTTCACCTTCTTCCTCTTTAGTATCCTGTCTTAGTGCGTGTAAATCGATAGCTCTTTTTACAGAAGCATTAAATCGGTCTACAGCGATAGGTTTTTGTAGATAGTCGGTAGCATCATAATCAAAAGCTTTGATTGCATATTCAGCTTTAGATGTAATGAAAATAATTTGAGGTTTTGTTTTTAGACCGTCTAAAAAATCAAATCCACTAATTACCGGCATTTCTATGTCAAGAAATATTAAGTCTACACTATGCACCGACATACAACTTTTTGCTTCAATAGCATTAGAAAAATCACCTATTAAATGTAGGTTTGGGTGATTATTCACTAACTTTGCGATGATCATTCTTTGTATCGAACTATCATCTACAACGACACAATTAAGTTTCATATTTTTTTGAATTTAAGATTTGGCTTAGTAAAAGTATTGTAAAATATTTATAAAAACTAATGTTTGTCGGTTTTTTTTGCAATACAACGAATAAAGTTGGTTTTTGTTTTTTTATTCGGATTATTTATTTACTTTTGCACCCTTATTTAACAAAATAAATTATTTCTTATGAATCATTATGAAACTGTTTTCATTTTAAATCCCGTTTTATCTGACGTTCAGGTAAAGGAAACAGTAAGCAAATTTGAAGATTTTCTTACTAGTAGAGGAGCAGAAATGGTAGCTAAAGAGGATTGGGGTCTTAAAAAAATGGCTTACGAAATCCAAAACAAAAAATCTGGTTTTTACCACTTGTTCGAATTCAAAGTTGCTCCTGAAGTATTAGTAGCTTTTGAAACTGAATTTAGACGTGACGAAAGAGTTATGCGTTTCTTAACTGTAAGTCTTGACAAACACGCTATCTCTTGGGCTGAAAGAAGAAGAGCAAAACTTAAATCTCAAAAAGCTTAATTATCATGGCAACATTACAACAATCTGCTTCAGGAAAAAAAGACGGAGATATCAGATATCTTACTCCTTTAAATATTGAAACTAACAAAACTAAAAAGTATTGTCGTTTCAAAAAATCTGGAATCAAATACATCGATTATAAAGATGCTGATTTCTTATTGAAATTTGTTAACGAGCAAGGTAAAATTTTGCCACGTCGTTTAACTGGTACTTCTTTGAAATACCAAAGAAAAGTGTCTGTAGCTGTTAAGAGAGCTCGTCACTTAGCATTAATGCCATATGTGGCTGACTTATTAAAGTAATAATATTAATTAAGTTGTTGTCCCGATACAATCGGGACTAACTTCTAAAATACAAGGACAACAACATGGAACTTATTTTAAAGAAAGACGTTCAAAACTTAGGTTTTAAAGATGATATCGTAACTGTAAAAAACGGATACGGACGTAACTACTTAATCCCACAAGGATTTGCTCAATTAGCAACTTCTTCTGCAAAAAAAGTATTAGCGGAAAACTTAAAACAAAGAGCGCACAAAGAGGCTAAAATTATTGCTGATGCAAAAGCTATTGCTGAAGCTTTAAAAGCTCTTGAAATCAAAATTTCTGCTAAAGCAGGTGGTGAAAAATTATTTGGTTCAATCACAAATATTGACATCGTTGAAGCTTTAGAGAAAGCTGGTCAAACTATCGAAAGAAAATTCATCACTAGTGGTGTTGTTAAACGTACTGGAAAATATTCAGCTACTGTAAGATTACACAGAGATGTTATCGTTGAGTTACCATACGAAATTGTAGCTGAAAAAGCTTAATTTCTTATTACTTATATTGAAATCCCGATGCAAATCGGGATTTTTTTTTTAATCTGAATTTATTTCAGATTCTTTTTTATATCATTAATTTGCATCTTAATAAGAAGATGCTGAAATAAATTCAGCATAAATGAAATATTCTAGATTAACAAAAGAACAGTTTGAAGAATTGCATCCTGAATTTGTAAACTTTTTAGCTACGCAATCTATTGATAAGGCGGAATGGGATAAAATAAAGGAAGAAAAACCAGAAGTTGCTGAGCAAGAATTGGATGTTTTCTCAGATTTGATTTGGGAAGGTGTTTTGTCTAAAGCGGAATATTTAGAGCATTTTTCTAAAAATCATATCTTCCTTTTTCAGGCTTTTGATACGCATGTGCAGTCAATTGTTTTAAAGTCGTTGGTTGCTGATGTTGATTTTTTGACTAAAGAAGGTTTGCAATGGTTAAGTGATAATATGTTTACGGAAACTATTGAAATGAAAGTAGGGAAAAAAGTATTTACAGAGGAGCGAAATGCTTCAATTTTTTCGTTAATTCAACAAGGTGCATTTTTAAGTGACGGACAATTATTTAAACAAATAAATTCGATTATAGAATCGTAATTTAACTGTTGTTTTTTATTTAAATTGGTTATTTTAGTGGGCTGTTCGCAGAAACTAAAATGACCAATTTTTTTATATGACCGTATTAGATACCATTCAAAAATTAAGAGACGAGCTTAATCTTCATAATTATAATTATTATGTGTTGGATAATCCAACTATATCTGATTATGAGTTTGATATAAAATTAAAAGAGCTTCAGAATTTAGAAAATAATCATCCGGAATATTTTGATGCAAATTCGCCAACCCAAAGAGTGGGAGGAACGATTACCAAAAATTTTCAAACAGTTGCTCATACTTATCGTATGTATTCTTTGGATAATTCTTATTCAAAAGAGGATTTGCTGGATTGGGAAACTAGAATTCAAAAAGTTTTAGGAGATGTTTCTTTGGAATATACTTGTGAATTGAAATACGATGGTGCGTCTATTAGTATTACATATGAAAACGGTAAATTAGTTCGAGCCGTTACTCGTGGTGATGGTTTTCAGGGTGATGATGTCACCAATAATATCAAAACGATTAAATCGATTCCGTTGCAGTTAAAAGGGAATGGATTTCCAGAGCGTTTTGATATTCGCGGGGAAATCATTTTGCCTTTTGCAGGATTTGAAAAAATGAATCAGGAACTGATAGAAATAGGAGAAACACCATATTCAAATCCCCGAAATACAGCTTCTGGTAGTTTAAAATTACAGGATAGTGCTGAAGTTGCTAAACGACCATTAGAATGCTTGTTGTATTTTGTAACAGGAGAAAAACTACCGTTTAATTCACAGTTTGAAGGTTTGGAATCTGCAAGAGAATGGGGTTTTAAAGTTCCTAAAGAAGCAAAAATTGCTGATAATCTACAAGCGGTTTTTGATTTTATTGATTATTGGGATGTGCATCGTCATGATTTGCCATACGAAACAGATGGGGTAGTTATAAAGGTAAATAGTATACAATATCAAGAGGAATTAGGTTATACAGCTAAATCACCACGTTGGGCAATAGCGTATAAGTTCAAGTCTGAGCAAGTTGCAACACGATTAGAATCGATTTCGTATCAAGTAGGGAGAACTGGAGCAATCACGCCTGTGGCTAATCTGGAACCGGTACAATTGGCGGGAACTATTGTAAAACGTGCTTCTTTACATAATGCGGATCAAATTGAAAAATTAGATATTCGAATTGGTGATACGGTTTTTGTTGAAAAAGGAGGGGAGATTATACCTAAAATTATTGAAGTTGATTTGGCTAAGCGACCGGAAAATTTGGTTCCTACGGTTTATATCAGTCATTGTCCGGAATGTCAAACAGAATTGGTTCGAAACGAAGGAGAGGCTAATCATTATTGTCCTAATTTTTACGGTTGTTCTCCACAAATTATAGGTAGAATACAGCATTTTATTTCCCGAAAAGCAATGGATATTGAAGGGCTTGGTGGAGAAACGGTTGCGTTGTTATATAATAATCATTTGGTTCAAAATTATGCCGATTTATATGAACTGACAGTTGAGCAAATTTTACCATTGGAACGAATGGCGCAAAAATCGGCGGAGAATTTAGTTAATGGTGTTAAAAAATCTACAGCTATTCCGTTTGAAAGTGTGTTGTATGCTTTAGGAATTCGTTATGTAGGTGAAACCGTTGCGAAGAAATTGGCTAAGCATTATAAAAATATCGATGCTTTGCGACAGGCTTCATTGATGGATTTGATTTTAGTTGATGAAATTGGTGAAAGAATTGCTCAAAGTGTAATTGATTTTTTTGAAAATGAACAAAATAAAATCATCATTGAACGATTAAAGAGCTTTGGTGTTCAGTTTGAAATTGTTGAAAAAGTCAATCTGAATGCAACAAATATATTTGAGGGAAAAACCTTTGTGGTTTCGGGAGTTTTTACTCAATTTTCCCGTGATGAACTTAAAACTGCTATAGAGGATAACGGTGGAAAGGTAGGTAGTTCTATTTCTTCCAAAACAGATTTTGTAGTGGCTGGGGATAATATGGGCCCTGCCAAATTAGAAAAAGCAAATAAATTGAATATTCCAATAATTTCAGAAACTGATTTTATGAATATGATTGCAATTACATAATTGTAACTATGTAATTTCTGATAAGCTTACAGAACGAAGAAAATAGTGTTAAGAATTTAACAAAAAGTTTTAATTCGTCATATTACTTTTTTAGATTTGCCGGCTTTAGTGTGACTTAATTAATTAATTTTGTTTGCTTATAAAGACAATTTATGTTTTTAGATTTCTTAAAAAGTTTTTCGGTAAAGAAAATAATAAAAAACAGCTTACTTAATGTTAAGAATGGCTCTTTTTTAAGTGATATAAAAACAGTAGGCTTGATTGTAGATGAAAGTTATTTTAAAGATACAGCATCTTTAATTAATGAAATTGTTCTTAATGGAATTAAAAAAGAGAACATTGAATTGTTGCTTTTTAAAAGTAAAGTTCATGCTGATTTTGGAATTCGAACCATTAATTTAGAGTCTAGTCATTTAAATAGAAAAGCTCAAATTACAAATAAGGAAGTGAGTGATTTTATTGAAAAGGATTTTGATTTATTAATAAATTATTTTGATGTTGAAAAAGCCATATTGTTGGTAGCTTCACATCAATCGAAAGCTAAATTTAAAGTTGGTTTTTCGAGTGTAGATAAACGCCTTAATGATTTGATTATTAATACTAATCTGGGGAATTGTAAGGTTTTTGTTCAGGAATTATTTAGATATTTAAAAATATTAAACAAAAAATAGAAATTATAAACATGCAATCATTAATAGGAACTGGTGTTGCTCTTGTGACTCCTTTCAAAGAAGATTTTTCAATTGATACCGAAGCTTTAACAAGAATTGTAAATTTTTCTGTCGATGGAGGAGTTGAGTATCTCGTAATTTTAGGGACAACTGCTGAAAATGCAACGCTTACCAGTGACGAAAAAGAATTAGTAATTCAAACTGTCGTTGAGGCTAATAATGGTCGTTTACCATTGGTTTTAGGTGTGGGTGGAAATAACACGATGAAAGTGGTTGAAGAGTTAAAGACTAGAGATATGTCTCCGTATGTTGCAATTCTTTCTGTTTCTCCATATTATAATAAGCCAACTCAAGAAGGGATTTATCAGCATTTCAAAGCAATTGCTGAGGCTTCGCCGCTACCAGTAATTCTTTATAATGTTCCTGGAAGAACTTCAAGTAATATGTCTCCTAAAACAGTTTTGCGATTAGCTAATGATTTTGAAAACATTGTAGCTATTAAAGAGGCTGCTGGCGATATTGTTCAGGTGATGCAATTGTTAAAAGATAAACCAGCTGATTTTCTTGTCATTTCAGGAGATGATATGACTGCCTTAGCTTCAGTATTGGCAGGTGGTTCAGGAGTTATTTCGGTAATTGGTCAAGGCTTTCCAAAAGAATTTTCTGAAATGATTCGTTTAGGTTTGAATCGTAAAGTTGATGAGGCTTATAAATCGCAGTATTTGTTGTCGGATATTATTGATATGATTTTTGAGCAAGGTAATCCTGCCGGAATTAAGCATGTTTTTCAGGTATTAGGTCTTGCAGATAATACAGTGCGTTTACCATTGGTAACTATTGATGAAGATTTGCAAGAAAGGATAGCTGAATTTGTAAATAAAATAGATAAATAGTAGCTTTTTGCAGGTATTTTTTTAGACTAAGAAATATTTTGTATTCGCTAAATTAATAACTAAATTTGCCACCGAAACTTCGGTATGATTTTTTATAGGCTTTAGTAAGCTTGTATAAGTAAAACAAACGATAAAATGAAAAAAATTGTATCCTTATTGCTTCTTGTTGTTCTTTTTGGTTCTTGTAACGAATATCAAAAGGCATTAAAAAGTGAAGATGTTTCGGTAAAGTATAAAATGGCTGATACTTTGTATGCGCAGGCTAAATATTCAAAAGCATTACGTCTTTTTGAGCAAATAGCTCCGGAATTTAGAGGGAAACCTCAGGCTGAAAAAATGTTTTATATGTATGCACAGTCTTACTATAAAACAAAACAATATTATTTGGCAGCCTATCAATTTGAAAGTTTTGCTTCAGGTTATCCAAAAAGTGCTAAAATACAGGAAGCTTCTTTTTTAGGAGCTAAAAGTTATGCTATTTTGTCACCAGTTTATAGTTTAGATCAGGCAGATACTTTTAAAGCGATTGAAAAATTGCAGGCTTTTATTGATCGTTTTCCAAATTCAGAATATTTAACTGAAGCGAATGGTTTAACCAAATCATTGTCGGATAAGATTGAGAAAAAAGTTTACGAAAACGCCAAAGGTTATAATACAATTTCTGATTTTAAATCAGCTTTAGTCGCTTTTGATAATTTTATAATTGATTATCCTGGTACTAAATTTAAAGAAGATGCTTTGTATTATAAATTTGATTCAGCATATCAATTAGGTATTAATAGTGTACCTGAGAAAATGAAAGAAAGGCTTAATGTTGCTAAAGCTTCGTATCAAACTTTAATTAAATTTAAAGCTGATACAAAATACAAAGAAAAAGCAGACGAGATGTATGCTCGTGTTGAACAAGAATTACAAAAATATACTAAATAATTATAAGTCATGGATTTAAAAAAGACGAATGCTCCAGTAAATACAATAACGTATAATAAAACGCTTATTGAACAACCTACTGGAAATGTGTATGAAGCAATTACCATTATGGCTAAAAGAGCAAACCAAATCAATTCTGAAATCAAAAAAGAATTGACTGAAAAATTGGAAGAGTTTGCAACATATAATGATAGTCTTGAAGAAGTTTTTGAAAATAAAGAACAAATCGAGGTTTCTAAATTCTATGAAAAATTACCAAAACCACATGCTCTTGCAGTTCAAGAATGGTTAGATGGTAAAATTTATTACAGAGAATCAAACAAATAAGATACTATGTCAGTTTTAAGCGGTAAAAAGATTTTGCTAGGTGTTTCTGGCGGAATTGCCGCCTATAAAACAGCTTCACTAGTACGACTTTTTATAAAAGCAGGTGCACATGTCCAAGTGATCATGACACCTGCTTCTAAGGATTTTGTAACCCCACTTACATTATCCACCTTATCTAAAAACCCAGTTTATTCCACTTTTTACAATCAGGATGATGAAGATGAAAAATGGAATAATCATGTGGAATTTGGTCTTTGGGCCGATTTGATGCTAGTTGCACCTGCAACGGCAAATACCATGTCTAAAATGGCAAATGGTACTTGTGATAATCTTCTTCTTGCTACTTATCTTTCAGCTAAATGTCCGGTTTATTTTGCGCCAGCAATGGATTTGGATATGTATAAGCATCCTTCAACTTTAGCGAGTTTTAAAGCATTAGAAAATTTTAGAAACATTATGATTCCTGCCGAAAGCGGAGAATTAGCTAGTGGTTTATCCGGAGAAGGAAGAATGGCAGAGCCAGAAAACATCATTACTTTTCTTGAAGCCGATTTAGAAAGTAAATTACCTTTGAAAGGAAAGAAAATTTTAATTACTGCTGGACCAACTTATGAAGCAATCGACCCGGTTCGTTTTATAGGAAATCATTCTTCCGGAAAAATGGGCTTTGATATTGCAAAAAGTGCGGCCAATTTAGGCGCATCAGTAATTTTAGTTTCAGGACCTACACATTGTGTTGCAAATCATTCTTTGATTCAGGTTGTGAAAGTAACTTCTGCTCAGGAAATGTACGAGGCTTGCCATCAATATTATACCGATGTTGATGTGGCTATCGCAGCAGCAGCAGTGGCTGATTATCGCCCAAAAAATGTAGCTAATCAGAAAATTAAGAAGGCAGCAGAGAATTTTGTAATTGAACTTGAAAAAACAAAAGATATACTATCATCATTAGGTGAGAATAAAAAACAGCAGTTTTTAATCGGTTTTGCATTAGAAACTGAAAATGAAATTGAGAATGCAAAGGCTAAAATTCAGAAAAAAAACTTAGATTTGATTGTTTTAAATTCTTTACAGGATGAAGGTGCTGGTTTTCAAAAAATGACCAACAAAGTTACTTTTATTAATAAAGATTTTAAGATAGAACCGATGGAATTAAAGTCCAAAGAAGCGGTTGCTGATGATATTTTAAATAAAGTAATAGCTCATTTTTATGAATAAGATAATAGCCTTTTTTTTGTTGCTAAGCATTAGTTTTGTTCAGGCACAGCAATTAAATTGTACTGTTACGGTTAATGCTCAAAAAATGGGTAATCCAAATCAGCAGATTTATAAAACCTTGGAGACTTCTCTAAATGAATTTGTAAATAAAACTGATTGGACAACTCAGCCATTTAAGCAACAGGAAAAAATCAATTGTTCTATGTATATTACTTTGATGTCGCATAGTTCAGATCAGTTTACGGCAACAATTCAGGTGCAATCATCTCGTCCTGTTTTTAATTCCTCTTACCAAACTCCTGTTTTAAATATTAATGATAAAGAATTTAGTTTTACATATGCCGAATTTGAAAATCTAACGTTTAATGCAAATACTTTTCAGTCTAATTTAATTTCAGTGATTTCTTTTTATAGTTATGTGATTATAGGTTCTGATAGAGATGCTTTTGAATTTAAAGCTGGAGATGATAATTTTCAAATTGCGCAAACAATCGCTACTGTAGCACAACAAAGTGGTTATAAAGGCTGGAGTCAGCTAGACGGCAATCAAAATCGTTATTTTTTAATTAATGATTTGTTGTCACCAACCTATACAGAAATTAGAAAAACGGTGTACGATTATCATCAGGGCTTAGATGTAATGACGGATAATACGAAATTAGCCAAAGAGAAAATGAAAACTGCAATTTTAGGTTTGAATAAATTATATAATTCCAAACCAAATGCGTATTTAACCCGTGTTTTTTTTGATGCAAAATCAGATGAGATTACGTCGGTATTTTCAGGTGGACCAAGTATAAGTATTTCGGATTTAGTAGAAAATTTAAATAAAATTTCGCCTATTAATTCAAGTAAATGGGCTGCTTTGAAATTTTAATTATTCAAAATAACTTCATAAAACTCATAATAAAAATTATTTAATGATTACTGCCTTATCAATAAAAAATTATGCTTTAATTGAGAGATTGACGATTGATTTTTCTAAAGGATTCTCAATTATTACTGGTGAAACAGGAGCAGGGAAATCAATTATTTTAGGTGCTTTAGGATTGGTTTTAGGCAAAAGAGCAGATTTAACTTCGCTTAAAAACAAAGAAGAGAAATGTATTATAGAGGCTCAATTTGATATTTCTAAATACAATTTGAAAGCTTTTTTCGAAGCTAATGATTTAGATTATGAAGAGGAAACGATAATTAGAAGAGAAATTCTTCCGTCTGGAAAATCAAGAGCTTTTGTAAATGATAGTCCCGTAAATCTTCAGGAATTACAGGATTTAGGTTTGTTTTTGATTGATATTCATTCGCAACAACAAACCCGTGAACTTACTGATGAAAATGTTCAGTTTGATATCATTGATGCCATTGCAGCCAATCAGGAAATAATTTCGACTTATCAAATTTTGCTTAAAAGCTACAAATCTGATAAATCAAAATTGAATGCCTTGTTGAAAAAACAAAGCGAATCCAATAAAGAGAAAGAATACCATACTTTTTTATTGAATGAATTGCAAACCGCAAAACTAAAAGCAGGAGAGCAGGAGGAACTGGAGAGTGTTTTTGAAAAACTCAATAATGTTGAAAGTATTCGTGAGGCGATAGATAAATCATTATCCATTGCCAATGAAGAACAATTTGGTGTTTCCGGTAATTTAAAAGAAATCAAAAATGCAATTTCAAAAATTGCTTCTTTTGCACCCGAATATTACGATTTGTTAGAGCGCATTAGTAGTTTGGCTATTGAATTTGATGATATTTCTGCAGAAATGAATCGTTGTTCAGAACGCATTGTTTTAGATCCGGAACAATTGGAACAAACCAATCAAAAGTTACAGTTGGTTTATAATTTGCAAAAGAAACATCAGGTAGCAACCGTGGAAGAATTGTTGCAAATTCAGGCTAACTTAGAAAATGAAGTGATTGAATTAGGTACGATGGATGAGGAAATTGCTAATTTGAATCAAAGTATTGTTCAAAAAGCGAATGAATTAGATGTTTTAGCAACAACAATTCATACTAATAGAATTGCAGCAGTACCAGTTTTGTCGGAAAAAATGATAGCTATTTTGGCTACTTTAGGAATGCCAAATACACGTTTTAATATTGAATTAACTCAGGGAGAAAGTTATTTGATTAACGGAAAAGACGAATTGCAATTTTTGTTTTCTGCAAATAAAGGAACTGATTTCGGTTTATTAAAAAAAGTGGCTTCCGGTGGGGAAATGTCCCGAATTATGCTGGCTGTAAAAGCTATTTTGGCACAATATTCTAAATTGCCAACATTGATTTTTGACGAAATTGATACGGGAGTTTCTGGAGAAATTGCCATAAAAATGGGAGAGATTATGAAAGAAATGAGTAAAACGATGCAGATTTTTGCCATCACACATTTACCTCAAATTGCTGCCAAAGGAGATGCTCATTTTAAGGTTGCTAAATCTACAATAGGGGAAGATACTCAATCTGAATTACGATTGCTTAATGAAGAAGAACGTGTAGTTGAAATTGCACAAATGTTATCCGGAGCTGTTATTTCTGATTCTGCTCTAAATCACGCAAAAGCCTTGCTGAACTAAAAAAATGCCCTATATTTGCCAACCAAATTGACGACTTTTTTGAATAATTGAAGTTGTTTTTTTACCAATTATAAAAAAAAATAGAAATATAATATTGATACATTATGATCATAGAACCTAGAATGAGAGGATTTATTTGCTTAACTGCACACCCTGCAGGATGTGAGCAAAATGTAAAAAATCAAATTGAATATGTTAAATCAAAGGGAGCTATAAACGGTGCTAAAAAAGTATTAGTTATTGGTGCTTCAACAGGTTTTGGTTTAGCTTCAAGAATTTCAAGTGCTTTTGGTTCTGATGCGGCAACAATTGGTGTATTCTTTGAAAAACCACCAATGCCAGGAAAAACAGCTTCACCAGGTTGGTACAATTCTGCTGCTTTTGAAAAAGAGGCTCATCAATCAGGTTTATATGCTAAAAGTATCAATGGAGATGCTTTTTCTAATGAAGTAAAACAACAAACCATTGATTTAATCAAAACGGATTTAGGTCAGGTGGATTTAGTAATCTATAGTTTAGCCTCGCCAGTACGTACTAATCCTAATACAGGAGTTACACATCGTTCGGTATTGAAACCAATTGGTGGTACTTTTTCTAATAAAACAGTAGATTTCCATACAGGAAAAGTTTCAGAAGTTTCTATTGAACCTTGTTCAGGTGATGATATTGAAAATACAATTGCTGTTATGGGAGGTGAAGACTGGGCAATGTGGATTGACGCTTTAAAAGCAGAAAATTTATTAGCTCCAGGTGCTACAACAGTTGCTTATTCTTATATCGGACCTGAAGTAACAGAGGCGGTTTATAGAAAAGGAACTATCGGTCGTGCTAAAGATCATTTGGAATCTACTGCATTTACAATCTCTGACAGTTTAGCAGATATTAACGGAAAAGCTTATGTTTCTGTAAATAAAGCATTAGTTACTCAAGCAAGTTCTGCAATTCCTGTAATTCCATTGTATATTTCTTTATTGTATAAAACAATGAAAGAAAAAGGCATTCACGAAGGTTGTATCGAGCAAATTCAACGTTTGTACCAACAAAGATTATTTGCAGGTGCTGAAGTTCCTGTAGATGATAAAGGAAGAATCCGTATTGATGATTGGGAAATGCGTGAGGATGTTCAGGCTAATGTGGCTAAATTATGGCCAGAGGCTACAACAGAAAATCTTGCTGAAATTGGAGATTTAGAAGGTTACAGAAAAGATTTTTACAATTTATTTGGTTTCGATTTAGCCGGAGTTGATTATAAAGCAGAGACTGACGAAATGGTTCAGGTAGAAAGTATTGCTGAATAATAGGTTCAACAAAAAACTATAAAAATTACAAATAGTGATACGCCTTAATTTTGAATGTATAAATTACATTTGAAATTAAGGCGTATTGTTGTTTTAAGCTTATCTTTGTTAAAATATTACATTAATATTGTGTCATTAATACCTTTTTTGAGAATATGTATTTTTCTTTGATTATTCCTGTATATAATCGTCCGGACGAAGTAGATGAACTTTTAGAAAGTTTATCAAAATTAGATTATAAAGAACCTTTTGAAGTTGTAATTGTAGAAGATGGTTCTTCTATTCGATGTGAAGATGTTGTGCGTAAGTATCAGAACAATTTATCGATTTCTTATTATTATAAAGAAAATTCAGGACCTGGCGATTCTCGTAATTATGGAATGAAAGTGGCTAAAGGTGATTATTTTATCATTTTTGATTCAGATTGTATTATTCCAGAGGAATATTTAACTGAAGTTGATAAAGCTTTAAAAACTGATTATGTAGATTGTTTTGGTGGTCCAGATAAGGCTTTGGCGAGTTTTTCGGCTATTCAAAAAGCAATTAATTTTGCTATGACCTCTTTTCTAACTACCGGAGGAATAAGAGGTGGTTCAGAAAAAATAGACAAGTTTCAGCCGAGAAGTTTTAATATGGGAATTTCCCGAAAAGCTTTTGAAGCTTCAAACGGTTTTGGAAATATTCATCCCGGAGAGGATCCGGATTTGTCAATACGTTTGTGGAAATTAGGGTTTGAAACCCGACTATTTCTAAATGCTTACGTTTATCATAAACGACGCATTGACTGGGATAAATTTTCGGTTCAGGTTAATAAATTTGGAAAAGCCCGACCGATTTTAAATAGCTGGTATCCGCAATATAATAAGTTAACTTACTTTTTTCCTTCATTCTTTATTATCGGATTAGCGCTTTCAGTTGCTTTATTGGTATTTACATATGATTTTTTAGCTAAATTGTATTTTGTTTATTTTTTTATGATTTTTCTGGTTTCCAGTTTTCAAAATAAGAGTTTAAAAATTGGTTATTTATCAGTAACAGCAGTTTGGAAACAGTTTTTAGGATATGGGATAGGATTTATGGAATCTTATTATAAAGTCATTATTTTAAAGCAAAAACCTGAAGAAGCTTTCCCGAATATGTTTTTTAAAGTAAAAAATAATGCCTAAAATTATAGGACTAACAGGAGGTATTGGTAGTGGCAAAACGACAATTGCTAATTATTTAGTTTCGCTTGGTTTTCCTGTTTATATTGCTGATGACGCCGGTAGAAAAGTGATGCAAGAGACTTGTGTTATTGATGCAATAAAGGAAAAATTTGGTGCTGAAATTTTTGAAGATAATGTATTGAACCGAGCAAAACTTGCTAAAATTGTTTTTGATGATCCAGAACAATTAAAAATACTAAATGCTATTGTGCATCCTGCCGTTAAAAATGATTTTAATAATTGGTTAGAGCAGCATTTGGAATCATCATTGGTTTTTTATGAATCGGCTATATTGTTTGAAAGTGGAAGTTATAAAAATTTTGATACAATAATAACTGTTGTTGCTCCTTTAGAAATGAGAATTGCAAGAGTTTTAGAAAGAGATAATGCCACTAGGGAGCAGGTTTTAAACCGTATTAAGGCACAATGGACAGATGAGCAACGAATTTCTAAGAGTGATTTTGTTATAGAAAATTTAAATATTGATTATTCAACGCAAAAAATCGATGAAATTCTTAAAATTTTATCGATTAGTTAATTGTTTTGCTAGATGTTAATGTTTGGTTAATGTATTATCAAGCATAATGTTAAAATATTAATTTTGTTTTGATGAATAAATTGTTTTTTAGATTTCTGGTTCTTTTAATGAGTTTATCCCTAATAGGGATAATACTTGTTCAGGTGTATTGGTTTAATACTTCTTTTAAAGATAACGATGTTCAATTTGGCTATCATGTTACTCAGGTAATTGATAATGTAGCTGAGAAAATTGAAAAGCAGGAAGCATATAGTTTTTATGCTAAATACAATCGTTATAAAGATAGTACTGGTAAAGTGCCTAGAAAAGACGATTTGTCTGAGTTTTATTATGTTCAAAAGAATCCTAAAACGAATAAAACGATAGTTTATTCAAATAGTATTATTTCTGAAGATTACAATATTTCTTCGGCTTTGTTTAATAAAAAGTTCAGTAGTGAACGTTTTAAAAATTTTAATTCAAAGAGAACAACTGAGGTTTATAATAATAATATTATAGATAAATCAAGTTTACACCAAAGTTTAATACCAGATGTAAAGATTGAAAAGTCAGGTAGTTTAGATGTATTAGACAATGCTCAGTTTGAGATTTTCTTTAAAGACATTGCTTCGGCTATGCCTTTGGAAGAAAGGATTTCTAGGGAAACACTAGAAAAATTAATAAAGAAAGAATTACAAGTTTATGGTGTTGACACCAAATTTGAATTTGCAATATTTAGTAGCGGAATAGAGACAAAGATTAAATCAGATGGATTTCATGTTGCAAAAGATGCTACTTATTCGGTGCCAATTTTTACAGATAATGAAGGAAATGAAAAGTATCGATTGTCGCTTACTTTTCCACATAAAAAAAGATTTTTATTGTCAGAATTAGTAAGTATTACAATCTTATCTATAATATTTACGTTGATTATTTTAATTGCATATACAAGTGCTTTAAATCAATTAATCCGTCAACGTCAGATATCAGAGATTAAGACTGATTTTATTAATAATATGACGCATGAGTTTAAAACACCTATTGCAACCATCAATTTGGCGCTAGATGCTATAAAAAACCCAAAAATCATTGAAGATAAAGAAAAAGTACATAGGTATTTACAAATGATAAGGGATGAAAATAAGCGAATGCATGCTCAGGTTGAAAATGTATTGCGAATTTCAAAATTAGAAAAGAAAGAACTTGACATTGAAAAAGGTTCTAGCAATGTTGAAGATGTGATTTATGACGCCATCGAACATGTAAATTTGATTTTACAGGATAGAGGAGGAGAGATTAGAAATCATTTTGAAGCAGCCAGAACAACAGTTCTAATCAACGAAGTGCATTTTACAAATGTTATTGTTAATATTCTTGAAAATGCAATCAAATATTCGCCAGAAGAGCCACAAATAGATATTTATACAGAAAATATCAAAGATATGATTCTCATTAAGGTGAAAGACCAAGGTTTAGGTATGAGTAAAGTGGCTCAGAAAAGAGTTTTTGAGAAGTTTTATAGAGAGCATACCGGAGATATACATAATGTTAAAGGTCATGGTTTAGGTTTAGCTTATGTAAAAAGAATTGTAGAAGACCACAATGGTCAAGTATATGTAGAAAGTGAAAAGGGAAAAGGAAGTACCTTCATTATAAAATTACCTCTAATAAATTAGATTATGGAAAATATAAATAAAAAAATTCTCTTAGTAGAAGATGACTTGAATTTTGGAGCTGTTCTTAAAGATTATTTAATGCTTAATGACTTTGATGTTACATTGGCAAAGAATGGTATGGAAGGTTTTGAAAAATTTAAAAAGGATTCATACGATTTGTGTATTCTGGATGTAATGATGCCTTATAAAGACGGCTATACATTGGCAAAAGAAATAAGAGAAAAAAATGCCGAAGTGCCTATTATCTTTCTTACTGCTAAATCGATGAAAGAAGATGTGCTAAAAGGTTATAAAGCAGGTGCAGATGATTATTTAAATAAACCATTTGATTCTGAAGTGTTATTGATGAAAATCAAGGCGATTATTCAAAGAAAAGCTTCAGATGTAAAAGCAGAACAAGTACCATTCGAATTTACAATTGGTAAATTCCATTTGAATTCAAAATTAAGATTTCTAAGTTTTGCTGGTGAAGAACCTGTAAAACTTTCACCAAAAGAAAATGAATTATTAAAAATGCTGATTTTGCATGAAAATGATTTAATGCCAAGAGAATTAGCGTTAACTAAAATTTGGAGAGACGACAACTACTTTACTTCAAGAAGTATGGATGTTTATATTGCCAAATTGCGTAAATATTTAAAACAAGATGAAGATGTGGAGATTTTAAATATTCACGGTGAAGGTTTCCGTTTAGTGATTAAAAACAAAGCTTAAATTATTGTTTACCAAAAACAAAAAAAGTCCCATTTTTGGGATTTTTTTGTTTTTGGTAAAGTTTATTAAAAACTTATCTTAGTATAAATTAGGATATTTTATTGGATTACTTTCGGACATTATAGCGTAAACTTTCTCAAAAATATCTTCGGCTGAAGGTTTAGAAAAATAATCTCCGTCAGTACCATAAGCAGGTCGGTGCTCTTTGGCAGCTAAGGTTTGAGGTTTACTGTCCAAATATTGATAAGCATCCTGATTTTCAATAATTTTTTGTAAAATATAGGCAGAAGCACCTCCAGGAACATCTTCATCAATTACTAAAAGGCGATTTGTTTTTTGAATACTTTTTACAATATCATGATTGATGTCGAATGGAATTAATGATTGAATATCGATTACTTCACAATCTATTCCTACTTCTAATAACTCTTTGGCGGCCTGTTCTACTAAACGTAAAGTTGAACCATAAGATACTAATGTAATATCAGAACCTGTTTTGATGGTTTCTACAACACCTATTGGAGTTTTGAATTCACCATAATTATCTGGTGCTTTTTCTTTTAAACGATAACCGTTTAGGCATTCAACGACTAAGGCTGGTTCGTCGCATTCTAAAAGTGAATTATAAAATCCAGCAGCTTTAGTCATGTTTCGAGGAACTAAAACATTAATTCCTCTAATGGCATTAATAATCATTCCCATAGGTGAACCAGAATGCCATATACCTTCTAATCGATGGCCACGTGTTCTAATGATTAATGGCGCTTTTTGTTTTCCGGCTGTTCGATATAATAATGATGCTAAATCATCACTTAAAATTTGGATAGCATATAATAGATAATCTAAATATTGGATTTCGGCAATTGGTCTTAATCCTCTGAGCGCTAGTCCTATTCCTTGACCAATTATTGTGGCTTCGCGAATACCAGTATCGGCAACTCGAATTTCTCCGTATTTTTCCTGCATTCCTTCAAGACCTTGGTTTACATCTCCAATGTTTCCGGAATCTTCCCCAAAAACCATTACTTGAGGATATTTGGCAAATAAGGCGTCAAAATTATCACGGATAATCATCCTGCCATCAGTGTCTTTTTTTGCATTTTCCGGATAAGTTGGTAAAATTTCTTTAACTGAAAACACATTGTTTTTTGTCTCAGAATACAAGTTATCACTAAAAAGTGGTTGGTTTTTGTCAAAGTATTTTTGAATCCACGAAGATAATTCGGCTGCGTGTGCTTCGTTAATCACTAATCGTAATGATTTACGGGCTGTAACCAGAATCTCCTTTTTCAAAGGATCTTTGATAGCTTTTAAACTATTGGTTAATTTAATTAGTTGCTCTTTGTTTTTACTCAAAGGAGTTATTTTCTCTAAAATGCTAACTAATTCGTTTTTTTCTTCTACGATTGGAGTTATAAAAGAAGTCCAAGAAGATTTTTTAGTTTCTAATACTTCTTTTTTAATAGCTGCTTCAATTTCGCTGAGCTCTTCAGCTGATGCAATATTAATTGCAATCATCCAAAGTCGCATTTGTCTAATGCAATCAAATTCTCTTTCCCAGCTCAGTCGATCACTGCTTTTGTATCTTTCATGCGAACCCGAGCTTGAATGCCCTTGTGGCTGAGTCAGTTCTTTAACATGTACCAGAACCGGAATATGTTTTTCACGTGCTATTTTTGAAGCGCGTTCGTAAGCTGTTATCAAATCAGAATAATCCCAACCTTTTACAGTAATTATTTCAAATCCTTCATTCTCTTTATCTCTTTGAAAACCTGATAGAATTTCTGAAATATTCTCTTTTGTGGTTTGGTGCTTAGCATGAACCGAGATTCCGTATTCATCATCCCAAACGCTTATAACCATTGGGACTTGTAAAACACCTGCAGCATTAATTGTCTCAAAGAAAACGCCTTCTGATGTACTGGCGTTTCCTATAGTTCCCCAGGCAATTTCGTTACCGTTTATTGAGAAATTTTCCTGATTGGGGATATTATTTATATTACGATATACTTTTGATGCCTGAGCTAATCCTAAAAGCCTTGGCATTTGCGCTGCAGTAGGTGAAATATCGGCACTGGAGTTTTTTTGTTTAGTTAGATTTTTCCAGCTACCATCTTCATTTAAACTGTGGGTAACAAAATGCCCTCCCATTTGCCTACCAGCCGACATCGGTTCTTGTTTAATATCTGTGTTACCATATAATCCGGCAAAGAAATTAGCACTTGTCAATTCGCCAATTGCCATCATAAAAGTTTGATCACGGTAGTAGCCAGAACGGAAATCTCCGTTTTTGAAGAATTTTGCCATTGCAATTTGTGGTACTTCTTTTCCGTCACCAAAAATTCCAAATTTTGCTTTACCAGTCAATACCTCACGACGCCCTAAAAGACTGCATTCACGACTGGTTACGGCTATCTTATAATCATTCAATACTTCAGTTCTGAAATCTTCAAATGTCAATGTAGTATTGGTTTGTTCTTTTATCATAATTGAAAGATTATAATTCTTTGCCGCAAATTTACTTAAAAACCAAGTATTATCATAATGTATTAAAATAAAAACATACTATAAATAGGGGTTTTTGTATAAAAAAAAGATATGTTTTTTAATAAAAATATAATTTTTTAGATAGATATATGGTTTTTGTTTAATGATTGTTGTTAATTTCTTTGTTTAGAACCATTTCCGATTAAATAAGTTTATGAGGATTTTAGGTGAAAAAGTTATTACAAATCGTATCTTTTCTTTATACCTATTTTGACTTATTTCCCAACCATTAGATGAATATACAGGAAAATACATTTCAAAATAATCCGTAACTAAGTTTAGTCGAATTCCGCTATCGAAAACAAAATTTGCTTGCTGGTATTTGTTTTTTACTAAACCAGCATCACCGTATACTTCAATCCAATTCCAAATATTATAAGCTGAATTAATTGTGCTCATCCATTGATTAGCAAATGGAGTATTTAACTTAGATTTAAATCCGCCTTCCGCTAAAATGAATTGCTGGCTATAAAAGCCGGTGCTTTCTGAACGGCCATAAAAACCATAGTCAAATAAATAATCAGTGGGACGGTCCAACCCAAAGCTAAAGAAATCAGATTGGGTGTTGTTATATAGAAAACTACCGATATATAAGCGGAAATTGACTTTATGGTTATTTTCAAATAGTTTGCGATATTCTATTTCTCCCGATAATTTCCCAAAATTATTAGCAAATTGGATATCACTGACAAAATTGAGATGTTTAGTAATTTCTGTTTTGGTATTGATGTATTTGGCATTAAAAACAGAATAATTTTCAGTTGAATTATCGGTTATTATTGCGCTTTTTTCACGATTAACCATTACATTACGAAAATAGATTAATTGTTTTTTGTTGTCTCTAAAATCTTTTTCTCTTATTTGCATCAAGATATTAGGATTTAGTCTTGTATAAGTTGCATCTGGGGCATAATGTGAATAGGATCCTGATAAAGAGTATTTTACATTGTAAAGCCTACTTTCTCGGTAATTTTTATTAATAGTAAATGAGCCGGAACCAGAGATTGTTTTAGCATTTGTTGAATAGGAAGGGTTCATGTTAAAAGTAAAGGGTTTGTCTAATATTGTTTTATTATGGAGGCGTAATCCCGGGGTTAAGCCATCATATAGATTGTATTCTAGCGTAGGCACATATAATAATTGGTTATAAAAAGGATCTTCTAAATCCTTCATGAATACAAATTTTATTGGACGATTGTTTGGGAAAAAAGTTTTTAAGGATTTCCAGTTATTTCGCAAATTAAATTCTGGTACTTCATTTTTATAATTTAGAACAATTTTATTTGCATCATTTCTTTCAATGCTGAAAATACTGTCTTTAGATACTGGCTCTAACCATTTTTTGAGTACAATTTCTCCATTTTTTATTCCATAAATAGGCACAGGAACATTAATTCCTGTTTTGTTTTTTAATGTAAATTGAATACTATCGTTAGTTTTTGTCACTTTGTTAAACTTATAATCAATAAGATCTCGTGAGTAAATTATAGTTTTAAAAAACCAGTCGATATCTTTTGAAGTTTGCTTTTTTAAAGTGTTTTCAAAATCCAATGCATTGGTTTGCTTTTTATTGTTTAAAGTGTAAAAATTGCGAATACTTTGACTTACTGCATCGTTTTCAAGGTAACTGTTTAAGAATCTTAAGCTTAAGCCTGCTCGGTATTTACTGGCAATTTGTTCGTTAAATTTTATAAGTTTATCCTTTGGTTCCCCTAAAGCTTGATCTAGGTTTTTTCTAGCCATTAACATATAAAAATAGCTGTATTGTTCGTTGAAATCTAAGTTTGTTAAATTGAAGCTTTTTAGTATTTTATAGGAAGCAGCACTTCCCAACATTTTTGTATCAGGATGATTTTCTTCAATGTATTTCATCATGATGTAAACTTGAATTCCGTTGTGAACCCAGCTGTCTTTTCGATTATCCAAGTAAAGACTATTGTTTAAGAATACGTTTAAATAGGTTTTTAAAAATTTGATTTCAAAGGTGAATTCATCGGTGAAAGGTCTTATGAAAGAGGGTAGTTGGTTCAATCCGTAGAAAGGATTTCTTTCATAATCGGTTTGCGAGATTACAATTTTTTTAAAGGGATAATCACCAATCAATCTTTTTACAAATCGCACCACGCAATCAATAGCTTGTGCTTGTGCAATTGGAGTGATTTTGTCACCATCCAAATTGGTTAAAACTTCAAAACTATCATTTTTAAAGCTCGTAAAATTGGATATCGGTGAGATGATAAGGCTAAAATCTACTCTGTTTTTCCCGTTTAATTTATAGGTTATAAAATCTTCATTATCAATTTCTACTTTTGTATCTAAATCTGTTATGATTTCAAAGTTTTTACCTACTTTTAATTCGACATCAAAATCATTTACCGCATTTGCAATATCGTCTAAATTTTCATTGCTATATCTTTTGAAATCATGATTCTCATAGCGCGAAGGAGTTAAAAACCAGGATTTGAGATGCATGTTGCCAAAATCATCATAACCATATTTAGTATATTTATTATGCGGAATTTTAACATCATAATTAAGACGAAGAACTGTTTTTTCATTTGGTGCCAGTTTATTAGGAAGATTTACGGTAATGATGTCCGGATTTAATTTTGTTCTGTTCCAAGAATAAAACAAGTGTTCTTTGTTAAAAATACTAATATTTGATGTTTTACCTCTTTCGGCGTCTTTAGCTAAGTGAAAACCGCGATAAAACTCGTCAGAAAATCGAAGTGCTAATGGGGTTTGAGTGTTTGAATAAGCATTATTCCAGTCATTTAAAACTATAACAGCAATACTGTCGGTAGAAGTGTTAAAGTATTCAATTTCCTGCTTAATGTGTAAAACATGAGTTTCAGCATCGACATCTACAAAAAGTGTATTATGATGCTGAGCCATCATAGAGTTTATGGCAGCAAAAGAAATAACTAATGTTAGCAGGATTTTGAAAACAGTTTTCAAGTGTAGCTGGGGCTTTAAAATTGTTTTGAAGATACCTATTTTTGCCTAATAATAAAAATTTAAATAAAAAAAAGCTGTAAGGGAATACAGCTTTTTAAAAATTAGGTTTTAAAGTGTATTTTTTGTAGAAATTATCCAAAACTTCTACCACTTCATCTTCATTATCGACAATTTTGAAAAGGTTTAAATCTTCAGCACAAATATTGTTTTCTTGTTCTAATAAGACTTCTTTTATCCAGTCTATTAAGCCAGTCCAGTAGCTTCTTCCCACTAAAATAATAGGAAAACGGGCAATTTTTTTGGTTTGGATTAAAGTAATCGCCTCAAACATTTCGTCCAAAGTCCCAAAACCTCCAGGCATAACCACAAAACCCTGAGAATATTTGACAAACATTACTTTTCTAACAAAGAAATAATCAAAGTTAAGGTTCTTATCTGGGTCGATATATGGATTGAAATGTTGCTCAAAAGGCAAATCAATGTTTAGACCTACCGAAGTGCCATTACCTAAATGAGCTCCTTTGTTTCCGGCTTCCATTATTCCAGGCCCACCACCAGTAATGATTCCGTAACCTGCTTTACTGATTTTAAATGCAATTTTTTCGGCTAATTGATAGTATTTGTTTTCAGGTTTGGTACGTGCTGATCCAAAAATAGAAACACAAGGACCTATACGGCCCATATTTTCAAAACCATTAACAAATTCTGACATGATTTTGAAAATCGCCCAACTGTCATTAGTACGGATTTCATTCCATGTTTTTTGTTTTAATCTATCCTGAATAATTTTTTCTTCGTCGTTATCAAAATCTTCCAATTTCATCTTTTAAAGTTTTATTTTAATTATTACAGATTGAATAATTAAAGGTTAATAAATTTGAATTAAAAAAGATTAGTTTTTTAATTAATTTGGAGCGTCTTGTACTAAATTAAGGCTTTTTGCTTACAAAAACTATAACAGCATATCTTAAAATTTGTATAAAAAAATCTACAGAAGCCAAGTGCTTGTTCGTTAGTCGTTTGTGGAAATGAAAAAGCAAAATCAGAAATGATTTCGCTTAGTGTTGCTTGATTTTGTGGCTAAACTTTACAATCAGTTTAACGTAAAAGTTACTTTTTATAAATATCCAAAATCCAATTATAAAAGCTGTTTTTCCATAATCCTACAGAGTGACCTTCATCATAGGCTAAACCAAAGCCATGATCGCCTTTAGAATAAACGTGTAATTCCGATTGGTTAACTTCGGCAACTACAGCAGATAAAAATGGTAGTGCTCTTTTCATTGTCCATTTTTTGTCATCTCTGGCGATTGCCATAAAAAAGGGAGGTAAGATTGATTTGTCTTTTACACTTTCAAGTAGTTTTAATCTATCTCCTGCATAAATTAGACCTGTAAAGGCTGGTTTCCAAGGTGAATTTTGACTAACACTTGTAAAAGTCAACCATTCCGATATAAATCCACCTGCTGAAAAACCAAGTACACCTATTTTATCTTTATCAAATTTTAATTTGTCAGCCAATTCAATCATTGTTATCACGCTCGCATTGACATCTTTTTTAAGTGCTTCAAAATACACTGTTTCCATCGGAATTTTAAATTTTCCTTTTTCATCTTTAGTGTTAGTTCGATATTTTACAACCATACAGCTGATTCCTTGTTGCGAAAGCCAAATTGCCAAATCGGTTCCTTCTTTGTCAACCCAGTTGTTAACAAAACCTCCTCCGGGAAATATGATGGTTGCAATGTGTTTATTGTTGGTTTCAGAAGCAGGAAAAAGCATATAAGTTGGTTCAGAAATGTTGCTGAAAACACGATTTTTTTGTGATAATGAACCTGATTTTACAAGCGAATCGACATAGGTTTCTTTTTGCTCATGTAGAATTGGGTTGTCTTTGATTCCGTCTGGAAATAAAGGAATTTCTTTAGGGATTTGCGCAAATATTGAAAAGCATTGTAATAGAAAAAATAGGAATAGAGAGGATTTAAGTTTGGTCATGGTTAAAATAATTGTTTGGTTAACTGGTTTTTAATCAAATATATAAAAATATTTAGTAAAATATAATTTACAGAAATGATAATAGCAACCAAAAACCTCCCCGCCCTTTGGTACCCCTCCGGAGGAGGGGAATGGGAATTAAACCAACTCTTTTTTCAAGAACTTAGCAGTATAGCTTTTTTTGACCTGAGCTACTTCTTCAGGAGTTCCTTTGGCAACAACAGTTCCGCCGCCTTTTCCGCCTTCAGGACCAATGTCGATGATGTAGTCGGCAAGTTTGATAACGTCCAGATTATGTTCGATAATCAGGATGGTGTTGCCTTTATCGACTAATTTATTGATTACTTCCATCAATACGCGAATGTCTTCAAAATGCAATCCTGTAGTAGGTTCGTCCAGAATATAAAAAGTATTTCCGGTATCTTTTTTAGACAATTCTCCTGCCAGTTTGATGCGTTGGGCTTCACCACCGGAAAGCGTAGTACTTTGTTGTCCCAGAGTGATATAGCCCAATCCAACATCCTGAATGGTTTTGATTTTACGGTGAATTTTAGGAATGTTTTCGAAAAAAGGAACAGCTTCATCCACTGTCATCTCTAAAACATCTGAGATTGATTTTCCTTTGTAACGAATTTCTAAAGTTTCTCTGTTAAAGCGTTTTCCCTGACAAGTTTCGCATTCTACATACACATCAGGTAAAAAGTTCATTTCAATAGTGCGAACTCCAGATCCCTGACAGGTTTCACAACGACCTCCGGCAACATTAAAACTAAAGCGTCCTGCTTTGTAACCGCGAATCATACTTTCGGGAGTTTTAGTGAATAAAGTTCTTATCTCGCTAAAAACTTCTGTATAAGTCGCCGGATTAGAGCGCGGAGTTCTACCTATTGGACTTTGGTCTATATCAATCACTTTATCAATGTGTTCTAAACCTTCGATTTTTTTATAAGGCTGCGGCTTTTTAACGCCGTTAAAATAATAGGCATTCAAAATAGGATAGAGCGTTTCATTAATCAAAGTAGATTTTCCACTGCCAGAAACTCCAGTCACACAAATCATTTTTCCTAAAGGCAATTCGATAGAAACATTTTTCAGATTGTTTCCGGTTGCACCTGACAATTTTAATGTTTTTCCATTCCCTTCACGACGTTTTTTTGGAATTTCAAACTTCATCTTACCATTGAGATATTGAGCGGTAATTGTCTGGGAATTAAGAGTTTCTTTAGGTGTTCCGATACTTATGATTTCACCGCCAAATTTTCCAGCTTTTGGGCCAATGTCGATTACATAATCGGCGCGTTCAATCATGTCTTTGTCGTGTTCTACCACAATAACTGAATTACCTATGTCTCGTAATTGTTCCAATGAGTGAATCAGTTTTTCATTGTCTCTTTGGTGTAAACCAATACTTGGTTCGTCCAAAATGTATAAAACACCAACAAGCTGCGAACCAATTTGTGTCGCTAAACGGATGCGTTGTGCTTCACCTCCCGAAAGTGATTTTGAACTTCGGCTTAATGCTAAATAGTCCAAACCTACATTCATCAAGAAGTCTAAACGATCCTTAATTTCTTTGATTACTTCAGAAGCGATAAGTAGTTGTTTTTCTGATAAATGTAAATTTAAATTGTGGAACCATTTTGTTAAATCAGAAATATCCATTTGACACAACTCGGCGATATTTTTCTCATCGATTTTAAAAAACAAAGCTTCTTTTTTCAAACGGGAGCCTTCACAAACAGGGCACTCTAATTCGTCCATAAAATCTTTTGCCCAACGTTTTATTGTGCTAGAACCACTCTCGTCATGTTGGTTTTTAATGAAATGAGAGATTCCTTCAAAATCTATTTTGTAATCACGGGCAACACCTAATTCTTTAGAATTGATCGTGAATTTTTCTTTACCACCATTCAAAATCATTTCCATAGCTTCTTCCGTGATGCTTTCAATAGGATCAGTGATTTTGAAATTGAATTTTTGTCCGATGATTTCCAACTGTTTAAAAATCCAGCTGGACTTGTATTCGCCAAGAGGGACAAAACCACCTGCTTTTATGGAAAGCTTTGGATTTGGTATTATTTTTCGAACATTAATTTCGTTTACCGTTCCTAAACCATTACAATGTTCGCAAGCTCCTTTTGGAGAGTTGAATGAAAACAAATTAGGCTCTGGATTTTGGTACGAAATTCCCGTTGAGGGACACATTAAATTTCTACTAAAATAGCGCACTTCTTGTGTATCCTGATCTAAAATCATCAAAACATTTTCGCCGTGATGCATTGCTGTATTGATACTTTCAGATAATCGTTTTTGAGTATCTTCATTGTCATCAATTAGCATTCGGTCTACTACAATTTCGATATCATGGGTTTTATAACGGTCTAATTTCATGCCCGGCGTAATATCCAGAATGTCACCGTTGACACGTACTTTTAGAAATCCCTGTTTGGTAATTTGCATGAATAACTCGCCATAATGTCCTTTTCGGGCGCGAATTACCGGAGCAAGAATATTGATGCGCTTGTTAGCAAAATCAGTTACAATCAAATCTTTTATTTGCTCGTCTGAATATGAAATCATTTTTTCGCCGGTATTGTAACTGTAAGCATCGGCTCCACGAGCGTAAAGTAAACGCAGGAAATCGTAAATCTCAGTAATAGTTCCTACGGTAGAACGCGGACTCTTAGAAGTTGTTTTTTGCTCAATAGCAATAACAGGTGACAATCCATCTATTTTATCTACATCAGGACGTTCCAGTCCTCCTAAAAATTGTCTGGCATAAGCAGAAAAAGTTTCTACGTAACGGCGCTGTCCTTCGGCATAAATGGTATCGAAAGCTAAAGAGGATTTTCCAGAACCCGAAAGTCCTGTAATAACTACCATTTTTTCACGGGGGATAGAAATATCAATGTTTTTAAGATTGTGAACTCGGGCACCTAAAACTTCAATTGTATTGTCTTTGTCTAACATAATTAATTGCTAATTGCTTCTTTCATCGCAATGACAGCAAAGTTACTATTTTGATTTGGCTTTATAGTAGAACAGTTGGGAAGTTTATGTTAAAATGGGGTATAAAAAAACGCTAATTGCTTTTAGCGTTTTCTTTTTCGGTTAGCCATATAGTTTTCAATAGCTAGCTTGCTCGTGTACCAGTTTCGACCTTCTTTATAAGCGTCAATTTTTCCGGTTCGGGCTAATAAACTGATGTATTCCTGACCATAAAGAGCATCAGGTTCACTAACAATATCTGAAATTTTTTGATAATCATTGTCGTTGTCTGGCATGGCATTCAAATAAATATTCAAGGTGCGTTCAAGTGCCTGACACATTAGTAATATCATTTTTTGATAATTACCATTATTAGCCTGATTTAATGCTTCATAATATTTTTTACGGTCATTTTTAAGAATGATTGCCGGTGGAAAACCACAACGCATCAATAATAAATTCATAGATAAACGAACCGTTCTTCCATTGCCATCAAAAAAAGGATGAATCCAAACTAATTTATGATGAAAAACGGTGGCTAGTTCAATATCATTTAATTGTAATGGATTAGTATTGATGAATTGAATTAATTCATCAACTAAATCAGAAACTTTATTCGCATTTGGTGGGACAAAATTAGCTCCGGTAATGCGAACACCTCCATTGCGAAGCCTTCCGGCAAATTCGTCTTCAATAGAACGCAATACTAAACCATGTAAAGATAAAATATCAATACTTCTTAGAATGTAATTATCATTTAGGATTGAAAACAAATAATCAATAGCCTTGTCATGATTGTGTGTTTCAAAATGTTCCCGAAGCGATTTTCCTTTTACGGTTATACCTTCCTGCAATACCATTTGAGTTTCTCGGAGACTCAGTGTATTTCCTTCGATACTATTAGAATTGTAAGTCCATTCAATCGAAAGACTTTCTCTAATTTTATTTAAAGCCATAGTGGGTAATGGTCGAGAAGATTGTAAAAGTTGTTTTTTTTCATACAATCTATCGAATACTTCCTGAAATTCTTCTCGATATGTCATGTCAATATTCCACATAACTCAAATGTTATTTATAATCGGTAAAGTTACAAATTTAATCTATCCGATATTAATTTTTAAAAATAAAAAAAACACCCTGTATAGGATGTTTGAATAATTTTAGAATAGAAAATGATTTTATTCGATAGTCATCGATTTTAGTTTACTTCTGTAGGCTTCCAGTGCTTCCGATTTTGAAATGAAACCATAATATTTTTCGTCCTTGATTACAGGTAAATATGTTTTTCTGGTTTTTTCAAATTTGTCCATGACCACCTCCATGTTATTAAATGGATATATAATATCGGCGGGATTTTTCATGATTTCTTTAATCAACGTGTATTTGACTCTGTATTTGTTAAAAATAACCTCTCTGATTTCGTTAAAATGAACCACGCCTAATAAATGTTTTTCCTTATCAACAACAGCAAAAACGGTTTGGGTAGAATGCGAAATCAAATCCACTAATTTTTCCAAATTATCATCAGGAGCCAGTGTTAAATAATCGGTATGGATGATTGAATTCGTATTTAATGTAGACAAAACATTAGTGTCTTTGTTGTTAGTAAAAGCATGTCCTTTTTGAACCAAACTTTTAACATCCATCGAGTGTTTTTCGAAGGTTTTTGAAATTGCAAAACTGATAGAAGCTACAATCATAAGTGGAAGCATTAGGCTGTAACCACCAGTAATTTCAGCTATAAGGAAAATGGCTGTCAGCGGCGCATGGAATAATCCACTCAAAATTCCGGCCATTCCTATCATCGTGAAATTGCTTATAGGTAAGTGAGTTAATCCAGTAAGGTTTAAGGTTTTTGCAAACACATACCCCACATAAGAACCCATAAAAAGGGAAGGAGCAAAATTTCCTCCGTTTCCACCGGAACCCAAGGTAATCGAAGTAGCAAAAACTTTCATCATCATTGTTGCTGCTACAAAAAACAGAATAACCCATTTGTTGTTTTGGAACGAACTAAATAAGGTATTCTCTAATAATTCCCCGGCATTATTGTCGGCCAGCGTTCGGATACTTTCGTAACCTTCGCCAAAAAGCGTTGGAAAAATAAAAATCAGTACCGCTAATATCGAAGCGCCCAAAAGTGCTTTTTTGTATGGGTTTAATCGCAGGTGAGAAAAAAAATGCTCTGTTCTTTGAAAATTTCGGGTGTAAAAAACCGAGATAAATCCGGTGCAAACTCCTAATAAAACATAAAACGGAATGTTGTGGTAATCAAATTCTTTTTGTTGTTGAACTTTTAATAAAATGGTTTCGTCTAACGTAATTACAGAAACTAAAGCTCCGGTTGCCGCGGCAATCATGATAGGAGTAAAGGCTGAAATACTCACATCGACCAGTAAAAATTCAATTGCAAATAATACTCCGGCAATAGGAGCGTTAAACGCAGCACCAATACCTGCTGCAACACCGCAACCTATAAGTAGGGTTCTGTCTTTGTAGTTCAGTTTGTAATTTTGCGCAAAATTAGAACCAAAGGCAGCTCCGGTAACCACAATTGGACTTTCTAAACCTGCCGAACCTCCCAAACCTACCGTCAGGGAACTGGTCATGATATGCGCATACATTTGTTTTCTAGGGATGATACTCGCTTTTTTAGCCACAGCGTATAATATTTGCGAAGTTCCTTTTTCAATCGTTCCGCCCAGCAGACGTTTGATTACAAAAACAGTCAGTAAAAGTCCGGCAATGGGAAGGATACTGTTAATGAAACTTAATTTCAAAATTTTGTTGATATAGGTTGCAAAAACAAATACCCAGTGAGCGAAAGATTTCAAAACAATTACGGCAAGGGCTGAGCTAATACCCACTAATACACTCGAAAGGAAAATAAATTGTTTTTCAGTTAACAACGATTGGGCTATACCAATTATGCTTTCCAGTTTTGCTATATATTTTTTGAACATTATTCTGTTTTTTTGAAATTGCTAAAATACTATAATTTTAAGCGTCGGCTAAATTTTTAAGGGCTTCTTTTCGGCTTAAAGGCTTTAAGTTATTAACCAAAACAAATTCTTTTACGGCTCCTGAATTCGTTTTTGCATATTCCCGTAATGACCAGCCAATTGCTTTTTGAATAAAAAATTCTGTTGAATTTTGATGTTGAATACAAATGGTTTTGAGTAACTCAAAATCGGTTTTTTGTTTGTAACCCAATTGGAACAGAATAACACTTCTGTTAAGCCAGATATTGTTTGAATTTGAAAAATTTCCCATAGTTTCTTTAATAGCATCAGGAAATTCTAAAAGATATTGTCCCAGAATATATTTCGAAATCGTATCCACATTGTCCCACCAGGAATTTGTGGTGAGTAGTTTTTCAATCAGTAAAATATCTTCTTTTGTGTAATTCCCTTGGAGCTCTTTGATTAGAATTTCTATGGCGCAATAGTGTAATTCTCTTTGTTCTTTTGCATACAATTCTAAAGCTATTGCTCTGGCATTTTTTGAAACTTCCACTTTGTTTGCTTTCCAAATTTCTTTAAATCGTTGTCTTCTTTCGGTTGTTTTGATGCCAAAAAATGAAAAATGATTTTTCATGTATTTCGCCATTGCCAATGCGTTTTCGGTATTGCTTATTTCGCAGAAAGCTGTTTCTAATTGTTTTACAAATTCCATTCTAAAGTGAATTTAATTTTGAGGCACAAAAGCTTTTGATGTCTTCGAAAAAAGAGCTGAACTCTGTTTCAAATTCCTCATAATATTCCTGAAGTTCTTCAGATGCAAAACGCATATTCGATTTGTTGTCAGTTCGACGATCCATCCGGCTTAAGATTTCATGGATTCCGTCAATGCTTTGATAGCTCAAGAGCCAGTTTTGTTTTTCCATATATGGTAAAATATTTTGTGCTCTTTCGCTGAGTAAATTATAATGCGTATGCATGGATTGGTAAAAACGACTGATATATTTTTCTAGATTTTCATCCGAATAATTGCTCCAATTTTTGGCCAAAAAATGATCGTAAAAAATATCAACGATTACTCCGGCATAATGATGATAACGTTCGTGAAGGCGTTTGGTACTTTCTCTGAAGATGGGATGCGCATCTGTATAAGTATCGATGGCTCTGTGCAACAGAATCCCTTTTTGAATTTCCGGGGAATATTTTTCAAATTGCTTTCCGCGAATGCCATCGGCCATGAAATTGCCAATTTTTACAAATTCGTCATTGCCGGAAAGATAGATGTGTGCTAAGAAATTCATTCGTCTAAAATATGAAATCTAATTGACTTTTGTTAGCTGTCAATTGTTATATTTGTGACCAATATTCTTAAAAATAACCAAACAATAAAATAAAACAAGAATGACATTAATTAAATCAATATCCGGAATTCGTGGTACTATTGGAGGTCAAACGGGTGAAAATCTTACTCCGGTAGATGCAGTAAAATTTGCTTCGGCTTATGGTACCTGGTTGAAAAACACCTATGGAAAAGACAATAAAAATCTGAAGGTAGTTGTAGGACGTGATGCCCGAATTTCAGGACCCATGATTCATAATTTAGTGGTGAATACTTTAATAGGTTTAGGTATTGACGTTATTGATTTAGGATTGTCTACAACGCCTACGGTTGAAGTGGCTGTACCCTTAGAAAGTGCCGATGGTGGACTTATCTTAACGGCTTCACACAATCCAAAACAATGGAATGCTTTGAAATTACTGAACCACAAAGGAGAATTCTTAAATGGAGTAGAGGGAGAAAAAATCCTGGCGATTGCCGAAGCAGAAGCTTTCGACTTTGCTGATGTGGACAGTTTAGGTGAAGTGATTGAAAACGACGCTTACATGGATATTCATATTGACGAAGTATTGAATTTACCATTAGTAGATATCGAAGCGGTGAAAGCGGCCAAATTTAAAGTAGTGGTGGATGGCGTTAATTCTTCGGGAGGGGTAATTATTCCTAAGTTGTTAGAATTAATGGGCGTGGAAGTAGTAAAATTATATTGCGAACCAAACGGACATTTTCCTCATAACCCGGAACCTTTAAAGGAACATTTGAAAGATATCTGTGAATTGGTTGTAGAAGAAAAAGCTGATTTTGGTATCGTAGTAGATCCGGATGTGGATCGTTTGGCATTTATTAGCGAAGACGGAGAAATGTTTGGTGAAGAATACACTTTGGTAGCTGTTGCTGATTATGTGTTGAGCAAAACGCCTGGAAATACCGTTTCTAATATGTCTTCTTCCCGTGCGTTGCGTGATGTAACGAATGCCCATAACGGCAATTACGAAGCGAGTGCAGTAGGAGAGGTGAATGTAGTGGAATTGATGAAAAAGAATAATGCCATCATAGGTGGTGAAGGAAACGGTGGAATTATCTATCCGGAGTCGCATTATGGTCGTGATAGTTTGGTAGGAGTGGCTTTGTTCCTGACGCATTTGGCTAATAAGAACATGAGTGTTTCGGCTTTGCGTGCTTCTTATCCAGAGTATTATATGAGCAAAAACAAAATCGAATTGACTCCGCAAATTGATGTGGATGCTATTTTAGTGGCGATGACAGAGAAATACAAAAACGAAGATATTTCTACAATTGACGGAGTGAAAATTGATTTTGCTAACGAATGGGTACACTTAAGAAAATCCAATACCGAACCAATTATCCGTATTTATACCGAAGCACCTTTGCAATCTCAGGCGGATGCTTTGGCATTGCGCATTATTGATGAAATCAAAGCAATCGCAGGAATTTAATTTTCCATATAAAATTTAAAAGCCCTTTCAGATTTTCTATTTGTAAGGGCTTTTTTTATAGCATTTATGGAAATAACAGTCTATTACTTTTTTGTCACATCGAGCGCTGTCGAGATGCGCAATTAAGGTTCTCGACTGCGCTCGATGTGACAATAGGACTTTTTTAATCCCATTGATTAGAGGATGATGCTGCCAATTTTCCACCTCCGGTAAAGAATAAGCATAAAGCTCCGGAAATATATAAACCTAATAACTCTAATTTCCAGCCACCATGTTCGCTTAATTCAAACAATTCTGAACTGTGTGCTAAAAATAGCGCAAACAAAGCTCCAAAAACATACACTGCCGAAGCTAATCTTGTTCTAAATCCGATAAGGATTAATATAGGAGCTATAACTTCTGTGATGTAAACTCCATACGACATAAAAGCGGGTAATCCTTTTTCAGTCAACATACCTCCAATTCCTTCAGTATGACCAAATTTTGCGATTCCGTGCAACAACATTAATCCTCCCACAGCGATGCGAAGGATTAATAAACCTAAATCAGTATTTTTATTCATAATTCATTTGTTATATTTTGAACTAAAATACTGCTGTTTTATTTAAAAAGATGTTTTTTGGCAAAATTTTAGGATTATTTCGAATTCATTTTTTGATGATTTCTCCCCTCGCTAGCGCGAGCGTCCCGCTCGTGCCCACCATCTAATTCCTATCAATTTCCAAAATAGATTGGTCATTATTACCATAATTTCTAGCACTACTATATTTCCAATCTATGGGGTCGGTTACAAATCCTGTTACCACAGGATTATTGTGAATATATTCTAACTTTTGCTCAAATACTTTCAATGACCAAATCTCGATTGGTTGATTATTTTGTTGCCAAAACTGTCCATTGGTAACATTACTATTCTTTTTTCCAGCTCTCTCAAACATCCAAAGCATCCATTCTTTTCTACTTTCTTGCGGATTAGCTTCTATGAGTTGGAGCATTTTTTTTGAGGTAAATCCTTTAAAATCTCTTATCAATCCTGAAGGATCATTTAATGCGGAACGAAAAATTAAATGTACATGGCTCGGCATGATACAATAACCATAGAGTTCCATTCCTTTATTCTTTCTGCAAAAATCTAACGATTCTATTATACACCAAAAATAAGCATCTCTGGTAAACACATCTATCCAGTTTACGGTTGCAAAACTGATGAAATAAGCTCCTGATTTTTCTCCAAATTTATATTTTCGGCTCATTGTTTTAAAATAGATAAAAATAACTCGTTCCACTTTGTGGGCACGAGCGTGACGCTCGCGCTAGCCTGGGGTAAGTACAAATTTTGCAAATGCAAAACAAACTTTCCATAAGCACCAAAACCCAACTTACTCTTCTAGCGGTTATATGCCGTTTTTAAGTACATATTTGATTTCAGATTTTGTATATTTTCCTTCTATATACCATGTTAATAACTCTTTAAATGTCATGTCAGTAACCTTTCTTGATGGTTTATAAAACGAAGGCTTATTTATTTTTACGTTATTTAAAGTTAGTAATTCAATTGTCTTAAGCGGAAGCCAAACAGAAAGGATTAAAAGGTTATAAAGTGCTATTTCTGAATTTGCGATTTCACCTTCTGAATGGAAATGTTCGTCATAATTGAAATCAGAATGTTCTAATTCGAACTTTTCCACAAATTTAGTTAGCAAATAATAATTGTCCTCGCCATAAAAGCTTAAGTCTTCGGCAATTTTGGTTTTTAAAGACTCAACGTTTTCTCCAGCTTCTTTTTCAAGAAAGTTTTTTACAGTAATGTAGGCAAGTTTTAATTTCTCAAATTCCACTAATCTTTCTTCTTGCATAAGTTTTGTTTTAAAATGGCATATAACGTCAGTCTGAGAAAAAACTTCCGTTTTTGTTTCAAACAAATATATATAATAGTTTTATGAAAAAGCAGATTTTCCCTCGCTAGCGCGAGCGTCCCGCTCGTGCCCATCCTGAATTTTTTAATTTCTTTGTGTCCACGAGCGTGACGCTCGCGGCAGCTGGGGATTTTCTACTTTGCTAGTGCGAGCGTCCCGCTCGTACCATATTGCTATTCCATTTTTTGTGTTTTGTCCTAAAATAAGTGTATATATTGTTACGGGCACGAGCGAGACGTTCGCGCTAGCGAACCTTAAGAAAAACGCTCGCGCCAGCTGGGGTAATTTATTTTAATTCAGGAAGTTCGACACCTAAATTAGTTGCTTTAGCTCTTAAATCAATAAATTCTTTTTTGGAAAGTGTAGAAATGTGCTTTCTAATATGATAGCACTTTCCATTTGATAAATCGATTTTTAAATTAGAATCTATCCAATGTGCGTGAGGATTGGATGGAAAATGATCTGCATCGTTTTTGTGAATGATGAATACTTTACCCTTGCTTTTTATTTTAACTTTTGTTTCTAATTCCTCAATTTCATCAGGTACTTTAAAATCAAAATTTATTTCATTTCTTATTTGATTAAAATCATAATTATCAATTACATTATCGATTTCAGCTACTGTAATAGGATGTTCATAAAACTCTAAAGATAATTTTGCTGCAAACTTATCTAAATACGAAGCCATAAGAATCTTTATTAAATCAGATTCTTGTATATCAAGATTTGGATAATTTATTTTTACATTCTGGTGTTTTGAGATTAAATATTCCATAAAATCATCAAAATCCAATTTTAGTTCTTTCATTACGTTATTGTGTGATTATTGCATACAACTTGTTTATACTCGCTACAAACCAGCGACAATCTATCTCATTTTGGATGTATAGTCGTTACTGTATAGCATATTTTACCCAAATATATAGATAAATTATTACAAATTTCTACAGTATATTTTATTTGAGGAGATTTTTTTTATTAAGAGAAGTTTGTTACTTAAAAATTCACTCTGAAACTTACATTAGGTGTCAAACCCAGTGATTTGTTGTTAACCTGTACGGTTTTTGAAGTATCGTTAGGATCTACTTTGTAGTAACGATTGATAATGTTGTTTTGATTGCTAACATTGATAATTCCCGCTCTTAGGATGGCTTTTAGCCTTGGACTAAAACTGAAATCATAGCTCAGTGACGTATCCAAACGTAAAAAATCATCCAGATTCAGGCTGTTAGGGGCATCGTAATTCACAAAATAGTTGTTGCCGTTTTTGACCGTTTCATTGCCTGCAACGGGTTTGGTATACGGAATGCCGCTGTGGTAAATGGCACCAAAGGAAATTTTGAAATGCTGCTGAAGGTTAAAATTAAACCCAAAGGTCACTGAATGTCTTATATCCACATTATTCGGGAAGGTGGAAGGGGAGAAACTTTCAAAGTAGTAATTGTTTTGGCTAAAGGTATAACTCAACCAAGTACTGTATTTTTGGGTGGTTTTGTTAATTAAAAATTCAATACCTCTGTCGGTGTAGCTGCCATGTGCATTTTGGTATTGAAAATTGTTGTAAAAACCTTGGTTGGAAGCCGTAATTCCGTTCACTACTTTATAAAAACCATTCAGTTCCATATTCCAGTTGGCCTCATTAAAATCAAATCCTAATGAAACTTGCTTGCTGGTCGCAATCGGGATATTTTGATTGTCGACCAATTGCCAGCGTCTTTTTTCCACACCCAGAAAATCATCTTCAAAATCGATTATTTGGGTGGAACTTTGATTCTTAAATTCGCTTTCTACTTTTAAAGCCAGTTGCTCTGAAAGTTTTTGTCTGAAATTGATGCGGGGTTCCAAAAGGAATTTTTGGAATTTTTGGAAATAATTCAGTCGGACGCCTAGACGAAAATAGGTGTTGTTCTTGTTGTATTCGGTTTCGGTGTACAAAGCCTGATTGAGTAACACACTCTTTTTGGTACTCGAATAAAACGGATTGTTCACTCGGGTTTGATTGAGCATCCCCGTTTCGTTTAGCTGATAACCGGATAAAAGGCGGATATGTTCATTAAAAGCATAATACAAATTCAATTTGGTCGCCGTTTCAATCACTTCATTCGCTTCGGTCAACATCTGATCGGTGGCAATGCGATAATCGCGGGAATCAATGTTGTATCTGGAGTAATAGCTGTTGAATTGCGTGCTTAACTTTGGTGTCCATTGGGCATTCCAACTTCCGCCTAGTCCGATATTCTTTTGCGAAAGCGCACTGGATTTGGATTTGCTGTCATCGGAGTTATTGGTTTCCGTATAATTTAATTCATTAGTTATCCCAATAAAATTGGCTCTAAATTGATGTTTGTCGTTTGCATCATAAAGAATTTTGGCGGTATAATCGTAGAAATAAAAATCGGAACTGCTGTTTTTAGTGGTATTATCAGCATTGATTTCAGTGTCCTGAAAACTCTTTTTGTAATAGTTGGTATAAGTAGGCGTGTTGACAAAATCGGTAATGGAATGACGGGCGGAAAGATCGATTTCCAGATTTTTGGCTAACGGAATTTGAACAAATACATCACCGCTGATCAGGTTGATACCTCCACCGCCGGAAACGGAATTTTTGATTTCGCTATTGGTACTCATATTAATCATACTTGAAACACCATCGCTAAATTCGGCACTGGTACCGTTTTTAGTCACCACAACCTTGTTGGTTAAATTAGGATTGTAAGCCGAAATTAAACCAAAAAAATGACCGGAATGATACATTTTGATATTGTCCCAAAGCATAAGGTTTTGGTCGTTCGTTCCACCGCGTACATTGATATTGGCGACACTTTCATTAGCACTTTCAATTCCCGGCAGTGTTTGAATGGATTGTAAGACATCAGGTTCTGTCAATCCGGGAAGGATGCCAAATTTTTTGGTGTTTAAAATGGTACTTCCATCGATAGCTTTTTGTAAACCGGAAGTTAGAAACACCGGAATCAATACGGCATTGAGTTCTTCTTTGGTTGGTTTCAAATAGATCGTTGGACAATCTTTTGCGGAAGCGAAAAAAGCGGTTGCTTTGATTTCTTTGGTTTCAAAACCTAAATGAGAAATAGTAATGCTGGTTTCCAGAGGAATATTCTCCAGATTGAAACTTCCGTTTTTTGAAGCAATCGTTACTTTCGAATTATTGGTTCGGATAGTTGCTCCCGAAAGGCTTTTTTGGGAATCTTCGGTCAGAATAAATCCGCAAATACTAATGGTTTTATCCAGCCGTGAAATGGTAATATAGCGACTGTCGAGTGCTTTGAAATTCAGCGGGACTTTTGCGTTTAAATAGTCAATGGTTTGCTGAAGATTGAACGCATTAGAAGGTTTTTCGATACTAATGGTATTGATGTCTTCTACAGCATACGAAAATTTAATACTGAACTGTTGTTCCAGGTTTTTAATAATAGCCGTTAATGGAGTTTTGTTACTGCTTGTTTGCGCAGTACTAATACTCCCAACGGAAATGAGCAAATAAAAAATCCATTTATTGAACTTCATATTGGTACAATGTAACGGTGTTGCCTTTTATGGTATAGCTTAATTGTAATGGAATAGTGATGGATTCCAGTGCGATTTTTTGATTGGTATGCGTGAAACTTCCGGTGAATAATTTTGTGGTATCAATAGCTTTAGTATCAATTTTAATATCATATTGACGCTCTAATTCGGCGATGACCTGATGGAATGGAATACGTGTAAAACTGGATTCTTTTTGTAACCAGGAAGGTGTTTGAGCATCAAAATCATCTGTTTTTTCAATCTGTTTGTTAATGACTCTAAAGCTTTTTCCGGGAGGTAATTTTACGGTTGTATTATTGTAAGTTACACTTACCAAACCTTCAAAACAGCTTACTTCGTAATAGTTGTCTCTTTGTTTGACATCAAAATGAGTTCCTAGCACTTTTACTACTCCGTCGGTGGTTTTTACACTAAAGGTTTTCCCTTTTTGAACCTGAAAATAAGCTTCTCCTTCCAGAGTTAAATCTCTTTTCTTGTCCCAATTGTGTTCATTGAAAGTAATTTTGGAAGAAGCATTCAAAAGCACTTCCGAATTATCCGGTAATTTAAAGGTTTGTGTTTGTGCAATTCCGGTTTCAAAAGTTGCATTAGTGTTCAAAAACAGCCAATAAGCCGAGGCTAAAAGAACCACAAAAACAGCTGCTACTTTAAAAACAGTACTAAAATACAAAGGGCGTACTTTAGTTTTCTTTTTAGTTAGTTTTCTGTTCTTAAATGCAGCCAAAGCTTCTTCGGCATTTATTTTTGGTGTATCGATGTGTGATGCATAATGCGCAATTTTTTCTATGGTGTCAAAACCCTCCGATTGTTTTAAATCAGCAGTTTCGTCAGCCGAAAGTTCACCATCAAGCCATTTTAATATTTCTTTTTCCTTTTTCATGAGTTCTCGCTATAATGATAAGACAACTGTATCGTTTTTTACCCTACTATTCAATGCATTAAATATTTTCTATTTGTTCTTTTAAAATTTTCAAAGCGCCCGACATTCTTTTTTCAACCGCTTTTTGACTGATGTCCAATATTTCGGCAATTTCTCTGTATTTTTTTCCGTCAATTCGATTCATTAAAAAAACTTCGCGTTGAGCTTCGCTTAGAGAACTTAGTGCTTTTTGCAATTTTATTTTGAATTCTTCTTCTTCTAAAAGGTATTCTGGACTTTGATTGGTTTTATCTAGCACTGGTGTTTCTTTGGCGAAAGCCATAACTACTTTTTGATGTTTGACCGAGTTAAGAAATAAATTATTTACGGTTGTAAATAGATAGGTTTTGACTTTAGTATAATCTATTTGGGAGCAATTTTCCCAGATTTTAGCAAAGGCTTCCTGGACTAAGTCTAAAGCAGCATCAGCATCGCCTGATTTGTAATAGGCAAAATTAGTTGCCGATTGAATCGTTTTAATATAAAATTCGCTAAAATAGGATTCTTCGCAAAGATTATTTTTCTTCTCTGACATTCTCTTAGGATTGGGATTTGGTTAGGGTAAAAGTAATTTATTTTTTTTGAAATTGATTTCTTTTTTGTTTAGTTGCACTTTTTTAAATATTTAAAATATTGGTGTTTAGTATTTTATATTATTTTTTGATTTTTTTTGTTTTTTAGGGTGGGGAAAAAATGTTGATGGTTGTCTTACTGATAGAAATGCGAATAATTCGGCATTAATTAACTATTAGAAAATATTAAATTTGTAAAATTATGAAAACATTACAATTGATTACAGGAATTGCTTTGATGGGTATTTTTAGTTTAACCTCTTGCCAAAGCGAAATTGAAGAAGTACAAGGGGATAACCCAAATACTGCTAACTCTACAGCAGCTACTAATCTTAAAAGAGTATCCATGTTTGATGGTTCGTCTGATGATTTTTTAGATGATTCCTCTTGCTCTTCTATTGTATTTCCATATGTTGTTAAAATTAATGGTATTCAAGTTAGTATCTCAAGTCAAACTAATTTGGAGGCTGCATTATCAATTATAGGGGCAATTGACGATGATGCTGTGGAATTACAATTTCCTGTTAAAATTAAAATGAGTGATTATACAGTTGTAACTGTTAATAGTCAATCAGAATATGATGAAATTACCGAAAATTGTAGTGAAAGTGAAGATGCGATTTCGTCAATAAACATTAAATTCCCAATTACAATGTTATCTTTTGACTCTAGTTTACAACTAACAGGAAGTGTAGTGATCAAATCTGAAGAGGAATTGTATTTATATATGAAGAATATGACTTCAACAGAACTTTTTTCAATACAATACCCTATAACTGTTACACTTTCAGGTAGTACAAGTCAGATAATCAATTCAGAAGCAGAATTTAAGGCTGCAATTAATGCTGCTTTAGATATTAAATCAAAGATGGAAGTAGCTGAAGATAACAAAGAAAAATTGGAGGCTATTTTAGTTAATGGGACTTTTAAAGTGAGTTCTTATATTGTTGCAGGAGTGGAATCGGTTACTAGTTATTATTTGAATAAGACTATTGACTTTACAAACGATTGGAAGGTGAAGTCTATGGAAACATTGACTACTGTGGCTTCAGGTACTTATAGTATGAAATCAGAAACAGATGTATATTTACAATTAGATTTTACTAGTAATACTAATTTTACGGTATTCAATAAATCATGGAAAGTAACTAGTTTTACTGCCTCAACAATTACATTGCAAAGTACAACCAATAGTGCAGTAACTTTAGTATTAAAACAAATCTAATTGTTAAAGCTTGATTTTTGCAGATAATTTGTTTTTAATTTCTATTTTGCAAAGGAAAGTTTTTTATAAAAATATATCAATGAAGAAAATATTAGCTGTTGTTGCTTTAGTTTGTTTATTTCTGAATTCCTGTTCTGATTCTGAAGGTAATACTAAGGCTGCCAACCAAAAGGGATTAGGTTCCTCAGCCCATGAATTATTGTCGGAAGATAAATTTGACAGTATGATTATAGAAGTGGTTTATGTAGAAGGATTTGAACCTTCGGCAACAGCATTAAATAATTTCAAAAGTTTCTTAGAAAACCGAGTAAATAAATCGGGAGGAATTACAATTCAAAAAAGAGCTATTCCTTCGCCGGGAAATGAAAGCTATACTAATGCACAAATTATTGCCATAGAAGCAGCAAACCGAATTAATTACAATGAAGGAAGTCAAATTGCAGTTTGGGCTTTTTTTGCAGATGCAAAATCTTCTTCAGATACAAACACATCAGTTGTTTTAGGTACAGCTTACAGAAATACTTCTTTTGTAATTTATGAAAATACCATTAAAAAAATGAGTGGTGGTTTGTATAAGCCAAGTACAACGGTTTTAGAGTCTACAGTAATCGAACATGAATTTGGTCATATTTTAGGTTTAACCAATGCAGGAACAGCCATGCAAACAAATCATGAAGATGCGAATCATAAAAGACATTGTTCAAATAGTAGTTGTTTAATGTACTGGGAAGCCGAATCAGGAACTAATTTAACAGGTGGAACAATACCACAATTAGATGCACAATGTATAGCAGATCTTCAGGCTTTTGGCGGAAAATAATTTTTAAGACAGACATATGAAAAGATTATATTTAATGGGATTGTTGCTAGGTTTAGTAACATCTGTAGCGGCACAGGAATCTTCGTCGCACAAATCCAATGGGGGGATTAAAGGAGGATATAACTTAGCTTCGGTAAGTTTTGATGGTGAGGGAGAAACAGATACTCGAAATGGTTTTCATATCGGAGTTTATGGAGAATCTTTTTTAAGCGATTCCTTTTCTATCCAGCCGGAATTACTATTTTCGCAACAAGGTTATGAAATTACAAACGGTTCAGGAAGGTTTATCCAAAAACTAAATTACATCAATTTACCTGTAATGTTCAAAGCCTATCCTTCACAAAATTTTTTCTTGGAAGCAGGTCCGCAAATAGGTGTAGCTATTACACACAAGGAAATTTATGAGGGTTTATTTAGCAGTACTCAGGAATATGACCCAAGCAGTTTAGATTGGGGAATGAATTTTGGAGCTGGTTTCAAAACCAATTCAGGAGTGAGTTTAGGAGTGAGATATCATCTGGGATTAGGTGATTTATATGATGAACAAAAAGCCCAAAACCGAGTGTGGATGTTTTCTCTAGGATTTGATTTGTAAACGTCAAATCAGTCATTTTTTGAATATAAAAAAAGCTTAGTGTGTAATTGTTGAACAATTCGGCTAAGCTTTTTTGCTTTATTCAGGTTGGTGTTTCCATCTTTTATGCGTCCAGAAATAATATTCAGGAACTTCATAAATTTGTTTTTCTACTTCTTTAATATAGCGATGGATGATTTCATAATTAGGCAATGATTTTGGTTCATCAGTTATAGGGATTAAAGTAGCTTCATAATAGCCTCTTTTGACCTTAGTAACTTTGGCAAAAACCACATTAAGATTGTATTTTTTGGACAACAATTCCGGACCAATATGAACCGGAGTTTCAATTCCCATAAAACTTTCCCAATGCGCAATTTGTTTCGTTTTTGGGGATTGATCACTGATAAGTCCGTAGAGAGACAGGATGCCTTTTCTTTGATTGTTGGCCATTAAAGGAATGGTTTTTTCGGTGGAAACTAATTCAGTTTTAAATTCAGAACGAATTTTTTTGATAAGGTTGTCAAAATATCGGTTGGCAATTCTTTTATAAACAGCTACACCCTGATAACTTGACTTTAGGTTGATTGCAATTAACCATTCCCAACTGGCATAATGAGAAGCCAAAACCATAATGCTTCGATTTTTTTCTTCAAATTCTTTAAGTAATTCCGGATTGGTAATTTTAAAACGTTGTTGTATTTCTTCGGGTGAAATAGTCATGGTTTTTACCATTTCCATAAATAAGTCACAAAAATGGTGGTAGAATTTTTTTTCAATGACCAAGCGTTCTGCATCAGTCAAATGGGGTAAAGCAATTTTTAAATTGTTTTTTACTGTCTCTTTGCGATAGCCTATAATGTAGTAAACTACTAAGAAGATTAGGTCAGAAATCCAGTAAAAAATTCTAAATGGTAAAATGGATATCAGTAAAAGAAACGGATAAGCGATTATAAAAGCTAAAAATTGCATGCAGTATTTTTTAAAGGTACAAATATAATTAAAAAAGAATATCCTATATAAAGTTGCGTTTTACTGTAGTGCTATGTTGGATTCCTTATATTTACCATTGATAATAAATAAAACTATGAATACTTTTTTGATTGCAATTATACTCGCCAATGTTCTTTTTAGTTACAAAGGATTTAATGATTATTCTTTTTTTAGAAAATACGAATTTCATTTGGGCAGTATTCGTGCCGGTGAACAAATTAGAATGTTAACTTCCGGATTTCTACATGCCGATTTGGGGCATTTGGCCTTTAATATGATTACGTTGTACTTTTTTGCTCCGGTGGTAAGCGCTTATTTAGGAAACTTAATGTTTGTAATGATTTATTTTGCAAGTCTAATTTGTGGAAGCCTGCTCACATTGGTAATTCATAAAAACGAATATCATTATCGTGCTGTGGGTGCATCTGGGGCTGTTACAGGAGTTTTGTATTCGGCAATTTTGTTACAGCCTGATATGATGTTGGGAATCTTTTTTATAATTCCAATGCCGGCCTATCTTTTTGGAATTTTATACTTATTATATTCCATTTATGGTATGAAAGCCAAAAATGACGGAATAGGGCATACGGCTCATTTTGGTGGAGCCATTGGAGGTTATCTTATTACTTTGTTAATTTATCCTGATTTAATTTTTACAGAACCATTGATGGTGAGTTTGTTAACGATTCCAATAGTGTTATTGTTTGTTTTGATTAAGAAAAATAAGATTTAATGGCATAACTTTTGGATAGTTGTTGTAAACTTAAAAACATAAAATCATGAAAAGAAAGATAGTATTTTTAGCCTTAATGTTAATGCCTTTTGCATATGCTCAAGAGATAAAGCAAGTTCCTCAAATAACAGTTTCGGGAGAAGGAAAAGTTAAAGTAACTCCAGATCAGGCTACAATTTCGGTTTCAGTAGAAACGAAAGGAAATGTAGCTAAGGATGTAAAAAAAGAAAATGATACTAAAATTGATGCGGTTTTAAAACTCATTAAGAAAATGAATTTTGCTTCTTCCGATTTTCGTACGCAACGCGTGAGTTTGAATCCACAGTACGATTATGAGAAAAAGAAAACCAGTTACAATGCAACTCAAACTATCGAAATTATTGTTCGTGATTTGAATAAGTATGACGAATTGATGGATGGTTTAGTAAACCAAGGCATCAACCGAATTGATAATGTGATTTTTCAATCATCAAAATTAGCAGATTACGAATCGGAAGCTAGAAAATTAGCGATGAAAGAAGCCAAACACAAAGCCGAAGATTATGTATCAGTTTTAGGTCAAAAAGTTGGAAAAGCAATGACGATTTCTGATAACACACAAAGTTATTCACCACAACCGGTTTACGCCCGATTTAAAACAATGTCTTTAGCAGAAAGTGATGCTGCTCCTAGAGAAACATTGGCAGCAGGAGAGATTACTATAACAGCCAATGTAAGTGTGAATTTTATTTTGGAATAATCTATTTTTAAAAGTAAAAAAGCCAGTAAAACTTAATTTTACTGGCTTTTTTTATGGATTGAGATTAATGTAATTAATCTTGGTTTGTTACTTTTCTATATGGGAAAGAACCAAAAACGTGTCTTTTAGCAAAACGTGCAGGAGAATCTGCATTTACCATTTTCACATAAGTTGCTTTAGGAACACTGATGTATTCATAAACACTTCCGTTAGAGAAATTAACTACTAATCTTGCTTCTTCAAATTTGTAATCTGTAATAGTAGCTGTAGCAATAGTTTCCTGATATTCTGGTAAATTTTGTTTGATAGTCTCAGGATTGATACTTACTAAATGGTGGTAAGCTTCAATAATTTTTTTACTGTTTTCCTCAGCAGCTTTTAAACCAGCTTCATCACCTTGAAATTTATCCGGATGCGCTTCTTTCATTGCATTACGATAAATGGTTTTCAATTCTTTCAATTGTACAGTTTTATCAACATTTAAAAGCTTACGGTATTCAACTATTTTTTTCATAAATTAGGATAAATGCTTGTCTTTAAAGTAGAAAAGCAATTGATTTTTAGTTTCTAGATTGACAATTTTTTTGCAAAGGTACACTTTTTTTTAAGTTTTCAATTTTCCTTTTGAAAAAAAGAAAAAAGTTTTTAAATGCTAATAGTCAGATAATCAGCGATTACTGTTCTGGTTTGTTATTTGCCTTATCAAAGTTTTTTGACTTTTTAGGATATTGTTTGAAACTAATGTCACTTGGATTTTCAATAATTGATTTTATCGTAATCCAATCACCTACAGCGAATTTAGATTGTACCATTTTGTAATCCAGCAGATATTCTCCGCAAAAAAAGTTGTTGTTTTCATCTTTTTCAATAACTCCTGTAAAAACACCTTTTTGTAGCATCTTTTTATCTGAAGATTTGTCCATAATATTTTTGTATAAAATTGAAGAGGCAAAGTTAGTTAATTAAATTGTTGCATTCTGGTTATATTTGCACTCATGCAAAAGAACTATAAACCACATCCAAATTCATTTAAAAATACTTTTTGTGTATTTCATGAAGTGCTTCCAGAAGCTGTTGAAGGCTTAAAAGTTCAATTTGAAAGTAAAGCAGGGAGTACTTATTATTATACTTCTGAAGGGATGTATCGAAAATCCAATCATTGGGGACGATTAGCTAATAGTAAATGGAGATTAGTAGCAAGGGAACCGGAAACGCTTAGTAAATTCAAAATTGGTTTTGCTACTTGGGATTCATTTTATCCGGATAATAAAGAGGATTTATTGTATTATTTAGAAATGGATTACGATAAGAATACCGTAAGTTATCAGCATAAATTAAATCCTAATTATGATCAAAAGACGATGCTGCGTAATAGTGTTGCCACGACTAAAAGGATTAAACAAGTTAGAAATATCATCGAATTGAGTTCTTGGGCTAAACATTTTGATTGCGATGATATTAGTCTCTTACGGTCCTTAATTATCGATAAATTAATTAATACTGATAAAAATTTAGATGCTATAAAAAGGGAAATAGCTGAACAATTTTTAAGTTAGGTTTTGGCAATTTTTATTAAATCTTCAAGGCTTATAGGTTTCGACATATAACCCATGATATTAGGGTTGTTTTTAGCTCTTTCTTTGTCGTCAATTGCAATAGAAGAGCTAGAGATGTATATGTTAAACGAAATACTTGTTTGTTTTTTTAGATTAGCAATTTCTTCCATAAAACCCCATCCGTCAAGAACTGGCATTTCAATATCAAGTAATATGATGTCTGGAAATGAAGTATTATCCGAAGTGTTTTTCTTCAAAGAATCAATGGCTTCTTTTCCATTTATAAACGATTGTGTAGTAGAAAACAGTCCTGATTTAAGGATTATTTTTTTCATGATGATTTGATAGATAGGATCATCGTCAATTACCCAAATTGTTTTTTCCATTATGATATATATACTTTAAAAGTTGTTCCTAAATTGGGTTCACTTTCCACGGTAATACTGCCTCCCATAGCATCAATTTGATTTTTTGTAATAAATAAACCAATACCTTTCGAGTCTTTATGGGTACTGAATTTTTTATACATACCAAATATTTTATGTCCGTTTTTGTCTAAATCAATACCTATTCCGTTATCGGAGATTTTAAGCACCGTTTTTTTACCTTCTTTGTAACTGTCGATATGAATTATTGGATGCCTGTCATGATGGCTGTAACGAATTGCATTTGAAATAAGATTGTATAAAACGCTCTCTAAATAGGCCGGATTGTAGATAATTTCTACGTCTTTTTCTATTGAAGAAATTACCTGAACTCCTTTGAACTGAATTTGATCAGACAAAACGGTTAGTGTATTGTCGATATATTGTTTTAAGTTAAGTTTTTCGACAACAATGTCTATATTAGTTTGAATATTAACCACTTCATTAAGATTGAGCATGGTTTCATTTAGTGAGTCAGAAACTGATTTTAATAATTGAATCATTTCTTCTTTTTCTTCTTCAGAATCTGAGTTTTCAATTATATCAACAATCGATGAGATATTGCTGGTATGTGATCTTAAATTATGAGAAACGATATAAGAAAAATTTAGGAGTCTCTTGTTTTGTTCGGTAACCAAATGGAATGAGTTGTTTAAGTCTTTTTGAATTTCTTTGTTTTTTGTAACATCAATCATAATTCCTCTAAGACTTTTAGCCTGTCCACTTTCTATAATAACATTAACAATGTCTCTCAGCCATACAATTCTTCCGTCTTTTGCTACCATTCTGTATTCGAAATCATGGTTGAGATTTTGATTGGTTTTTTCCATACAAAATTTCAAAGTAGCTTCTTTATCGTTTTCATAAATGTGATCAACCCAAAAATTAGGTGTATTAATCCATTCCTCAGAAGTATAACCAAGAATATCTTCTACTTTTTTGCTAACAAAATTAAATTTCAAAGTTTCGGCGTCACATTCCCATACAATTCCGTCTATTGTATTAATCAGGGATTCTATTCTTTTTTGGGAATCCAAAATCTTTTCTTCAGCTAGTTTTCGTTCTGTAATATCTTCGGCAATGGCAATATGATTAGTGAGTACACCGTTATTTTCCCATAATGGAGAAATGGTAAGTTTAATCCAAATAACATCTTTTGATTTGGTAATATGCCTTCTTTCAGTAGTATATTCTTTTATAATACCATTTCTTAATTTTTCAAAATTGGTCAATGATTTTTCTAAATCATCAGGATGGATTAAATTAATGATGCTCTTTTGTTTAATCTCTTCCTGGTCGTAACCCAGTAAATTACAATATTTTTTGTTGGCTTCTAAAAGTTGTCCTGTAACAGTATCTACATAAGTAATACCAACGGAGGCTTGTTCAAAAACACTTTTAAATTTAATTTCGTTTTTTAAAATTTCATCCGATTGTTCTTTTATTAATTTTTCTAATTCGGCAGGTTTTTTATAAAATGAAGTGGTTAAAAATCCAATTAATGCAGCCAAAGAAAACCATAATAGGGAAAATGCGAAGAAAGGTAAAATAAGTTCGTTTGGATTTTTATCAACAAGATACAGTTTCCAGTCTCCATCAGGTATTGTTGAGGTGACAGCATTTTTTTCGTCTACTTTTAATTTGTTTTCTAAAAAGAAAACTTCTTTGTGGGTAACAGGATCAACTTTTGAAAATTGAAAATAATATTTCTTAGCATCAATTTTTTTTATTTCAGGTTTATCTAATAAAGTTTTTAATCGAATTAAAATAGCAGAAAATCCCCAAAATTTATTGTTTTTGTAAACAGCAATTCGGCCTAAAATTCCTAATCCACCTTGTTTTAACTCAAATGGTCCTGCAAAATACATTTTTCGGGTTTGTATTGCTTTTAAGGCTTCCGTTCGGTATTTTTTGTTAGTTAATAGATTAATGCCCTGTGCAGCTTCATTACCTTTAGCAGGATAGGTGAAACGAATAATTCCCTTAGGTACTAGCTGGACAGCATCAATACTACTATCAGCTTCGATAATTTGTTTTCCTACTGCTTCAAAATTTTCGGGTTTTCCTTTGTCATTAATTGTCAAGGCAAGTGTTAATGCATCCACATAATTGTCTTTTAAGGACTGTTCAATACTTTTGTGAATGTTTTGAAGAATAGCATTCATCTCATCATTTTTTGTTTTTTGCGCAATGCGATATTGCTGAGAAATGATAAGAGAAAACAGGATGCAAAAAAATAAAAAGAATAATACCCCTGTCAATTTTGGCTTAATTGTAAACCATTTATTGTGACTGAAGAGAGATTTTATTAAATTCATTTATTTAGTTTTTTAATATATTTAATTATTTGTTAAATAATAAAATTTACTCAAAATATAAAGGCTTTCCGTCAAAACTATGAAAAATAATTAAAAGATTTATGACAGAAATGAGTTTTTTTATAATTTTTTTAATAAGTTGTTTTTTGTGTTTTTTAAGTCTCTTGGAGTTAGGCAAAATGTAGAAAATAAGTACTTTTGAATTTAGTTTGTATTTTAACGTTGCTAGTCAAATTTATATTTTAAATTGACAGAAAATAATTGATTTTTGAAATGGGAAGAAATAATGAAAAAAATATAAAGAAGCATAACGATAAATTGCATAAGGCTCAGGCTAAGGCAAAACAAGCAGAAATGCTTAGAAAAGAAAAATTAAAAGCCATGGTGAAAAAATTCAACGAAAATTCATCAGAAGAAAACAATTAATTAAATAGAAATGGAAAACGATAAATATGCTTTGTTAAAAGCAGAAGTTCAGGAAATAATTGATTTTATAGCTGCTAAAAACGCTAAAGAGGCCAATAATAAATTAGTGGATGTAAGTGAACAATTAGATGATTTATTAGATACTAGCGATGATGATGAAGATTTGGTTGAGTTGAGTAAATATCAAGTTCTATTGAATCAATTGTATCAAAAAATTGTTGCACTAAACGGACAGGCTCAATAAAATAACTATGACTAAGTGTTATTGTAATTCCCAAAATTCATTTGAAGCTTGTTGTGAGCCTTATATTAAAGGTATAAAAAAGGCTCCAACAGCCGAAGCCTTGATGCGTTCCCGATATAGTGCTTATGCTACCCATCAGGCGGATTATCTGGTTGAAACTACTCATGTTTCACAAAGAGCCCTGTATTCTAAAGAAGATATTTTGCTTTGGGCTACGTCTAACCAATGGCAAAAATTAGAAGTTCTCAATGTAACTCCTACCACAGTTGAGTTTAAAGCTTATTATTTAGATAAAGCTAAAAAACAACACATTCATCATGAGTTTTCAACCTTTGCTCAGGAAGATGGAATTTGGTATTATGTTGATGGTGAGTATCATTGAATAATAAAGAAATTTTCCACCCTTTAGGGATGGGGAAAAGAAAATTTTCACTTTATTGAATTTCTTTTTAACTAAAAATTAATAACTGTTTGCTTGAAGTAGTCTTTAAAATGAGTTAATTTTAAAGACTATGGAAAACAGTATAAAAAAGGGATTTTATTTTAAACAATATCAGGCTCCATTTCAATCTCCATTTGATAAATTATTTGAAATTTTCAAAGAATTAATCACTCATACTTCAGGAGATTTTGACGAAGCTATCAGTTGGCTACGCGAATTAGACGTTGAATACAAACTGACTGATGAAAATTATACCATTGACGATTTTATCGAAGATCTAAAGAAAAAAGGCTACATCAAAGAAGAATTAAAGGATAATGGAAGTCAGGGTTTAGGTATTACTGCAAAAACGGAAAGAGCCATTCGACAACAAGCTTTGGATCAGATTTTTGGAAAATTAAAACGTTCCGGAAATGGTAATCATAAAACAAAATTTTCAGGAACCGGAGATGAACATACCGGAGAATTTAGGGAATTTCATTTTGGAGACAGTTTAGAACGTATTTCGTTAACCGAAAGTTTGCGAAATGCTCAGGTCAATAATGGCGTAGACCAATTTATGCTGACCGAAAATGATTTGGTGGTGGAAGATGCGCAGTACAAAGCCCAAATGAGCACCGTATTGATGATTGATATCAGTCACAGCATGATTTTGTATGGTGAAGACCGAATTACCCCCGCCAAAAAAGTAGCGATGGCATTGGCTGAATTGATTACGACACGTTATCCAAAAGACACATTGGAAATTTTGGTTTTTGGTAATGATGCCTGGCCAATTGCGATTAAAGATTTACCCTATTTAAAAGTAGGACCTTTTCATACGAATACTGTTGCCGGTTTACAATTGGCAATGGATATGTTACGTAGAAAACGCAATACCAACAAGCAAATTTTCATGATTACAGATGGCAAACCCAGTTGTGTTAGAGAACGCGATGGGTCCTATTACATGAATAGTAATGGCTTGGACGAATACATCGTTGATAAATGTTACACTCAGGCACAACAAGCTAGAAAATTACATATTCCTATTACGACTTTCATGATTGCATCTGATCCTTATCTGCAAAAATTTGTCAATAAATTTACCGAAGCTAATCAAGGTAAGGCTTTTTATACTGGCTTGAAAGGTTTGGGTGAAATGATTTTTGAAGATTATGAAACGAATAGGAAAAAGAGAATTAAATAATCTGAAAATAGATTAAAGAAGCAAGAAAAAAGAGGTTAGAAATAATGATTATTGAATAATGACAATGATTGCAATCTTTTAATTATTCAATCTTTTAATTTTTAAATATTAAATATGAAAATAGAAAACATAAAAACCTTGGGCGAATTAAAAGCGTCAGGATATAAAAGTAAAACGATAAAAGACGAATTACGAAACAATTTGAGGGAAAAAATCAAATTAGGTATTCCAACTTTTGAAGGAGTTCATGGTTTTGAAAATACGGTTATCCCTGAGTTGGAACGAGCTATATTGTCGCGACATAATATTAATTTATTAGGACTTCGTGGTCAGGCAAAAACCCGATTGGCTCGAAAAATGGTCGAGTTGTTAGATGAGTACATTCCGTATGTGAGTGGTTCAGAAATTAATGATGATCCTTTCCATCCAATTTCGCGTTATGCAAAAGATTTAATAATTGCCAAAGGAGATGAAACCCCAATTTCCTGGTTGCATAAAAGCGACCGTTTTTTTGAAAAACTAGCTACTCCAGATGTAACTGTAGCCGATTTGATAGGTGATGTAGATCCGATAAAAGCAGCTAATTTGAAATTATCCTATGCAGATGATCGTGTGATTCATTTCGGGATGATTCCGCGGGCTAATCGTTGTATTTTTGTGATTAATGAGTTACCTGATTTACAAGCGCGAATTCAAGTTGCCTTGTTTAATATTTTGCAGGAAGGCGATATTCAAATTCGTGGTTTTAAGTTGCGTATGCCTCTCGATATGCAATTTGTATTTACGGCTAATCCTGAAGATTATACCAATAGAGGAAGTATTGTTACGCCTTTGAAAGACAGAATTGGGTCTCAAATTTTGACACATTATCCGGAAAATATCCAAATAGCAAGAACAATTACGGAACAGGAAGCCAAGTTAGATGAATTGCAAAACGAAACTGTTTATGTGCCATCTTTAGCCAGGGATTTATTGGAACAAATAAGTTTTGAAGCCAGAGAAAGCGAGTATATCGATCATAAAAGCGGTGTAAGTGCCCGTATGAGTATTACTGCTTTTGAAAATTTGATGAGTGCTGCTGAACGTCGTGCTTTAAAAGCCGGTGTGGATAAAACTACTTTGCGATTATCTGATTTTATGGGTGTTATTCCTGCGATAACAGGAAAAGTAGAACTGGTTTATGAAGGAGAACAGGAGGGAGCTGCTGCGGTGGCGGAACGTTTAATTGCCGAAGCCGTTAAAACTTTATTCCCTAATTATTTTCCAAAGATTGAAAAACTGGAAAAACCAAATGAAAAAAATGCTTATTCTGATTTGATAGAATGGTTTTTTGCTGAAAGTGGTTTTGAATTGTTAGATGATTGTTCGGATGAAGAATACCAAAGAATTTTGGGAGCGATTGTTCCTTTAGAAATTTTATTAAAAGAATATCAAGCTGATTTGGCCAAAGAAGATAAGTTTTTTGTAGAAGAATTTATTCTTTGGGGTTTAGTAGAATATCGAAAATTAAGTAAGGATAGAATTTCAGAAGGCTATCAATTCAAAGATATTTACGGAAGTTATATCAGTAAATTATAAAGTTTTATAAAATGAAAAAAATCCGTTCCGATGAACTATCAGAACGGATTTTTTTAATTATGCGAAAGCATTATTCTGTCAGCAAAGCACGATCTAAATGAACGTATCCACCGTCACAGAAGATAAATTGCCCAGTAGTATGTGACGATCTTTCTGATATTGTAAATAAACAAGTATCGGCAATTTCGTCCGGAGTAGTCATACGGTTTTCTAAAGGAATCTTTTTTACGATAGATTGTAATTTTTCTTCTCCGTTTTCCAATGTTTTAATCCAAGTATCATAAGCTGGAGTCCAGCTTTCGGCAATGATAATCGCATTGACGCGGATGGAATATTTGATTAAATCCACAGCCCATTCGCGGGTTAATCCAAGAACTCCACCTTTTGCAGCTGCATAACCGGAAGTTCCTCCCTGACCGGTCAATCCTACTTTTGATCCAATATTTAGGATAGGACCTTTAGAGGCTTTTAAGTAGGGTAATGCATTTTTTACAGTTACGAAGTAGCTTACCATATTTAACTTTAAAGAATCCATAAATTCTTCGTAAGAAGCATCTAATCCCGCGCCATCGTTTACACCTACATTATTAATCAATGCATCGATACGACCATATTTTGCTCCAATTTTAGCAACTGCATTTTCGATTTCTACAGGATTAGTAACGTCTGTTTTGCAAAATAAAGCGTCAATTCCTTTTTGTTGTAATTCTTCTACATAGGCAAATCCACGATCATTTCTGTCAATCACAGCCGGAATTGCACCTTCTGCAGCTAAATGTTGTAGAATCGTTTCTCCAATACTTCCTTTAATTCCAGCAGCCCCTGTGATAACGACTACTTTTCCTTTTAATCCTAAATCCATAATTTATAAGTTATAAAATTCTATTGCATTATTCCCCATAATAGCGGCTTGTTCTTTCGAATTTAATTTTGCAATAAAATTGGTTATTAATTCTTTTGTTTTGGTATAATTCCCTGCCACTAAGCACACTGGCCAATCGGATCCGAAAAGGATTCTGTTAGCACCAAATGCTTCTAAAACCAATTGTATATAAGGCTCGATTTGTTCTGGTGTCCAGTTATTGTAATCGGCTTCGGTGGTCATTCCTGATAGTTTGCAATTCACATTTGGGAATTTGCTAATCGCTTTCATTAGTGAAGCCCAACCGTCATAAAATCCATCTTTTATATACGGCTTGGCAATATGATCGATAACAAATTTTTGATTTGGAAAACGACGGACTAATTCTAAAGCCGTTCCTAATTGGTGTGGGAAAATAAGAATGTCATAAGTGAAATTGTATTTTTCCAACGCTGCAATTCCGTTTAAAAAATCAGGACGTAACATGAAGTTATGATCCGCTTCGCCCTGAACTACATGACGAAAACCTTTGAGTTTTTCAAATTTGCTGTATTGCTCTAAAACAGTTTCGATATTCGAAGCTCTTAAATCAACCCAGCCTACAATTCCTTTGATAAAATCATTTTTTGAAGCCAAATCTAAAAGAAAATCGGTTTCTGCCAATGTTTGGTCAGCCTGAACGGCAACACAACCATCAATACCATTTTCCTGATAAACGGTTTTTAAATCTTCCGGTAGAAAATTTTTTCTGATGACTTTCATGTCATCGTCTATCCAGGCGTGTTTTTCGGTTTCGTAAATCCAAAAATGCTGATGTGAATCGATTATCATATTACTATAATTTAAAATCAACAGTAGCCTTGATAACTCCTGTTGCAGGATTTAACCAACTGTCAAAGTTTTCTATCATTTCTGTATAAGGTACCGTGTGCGTAATAAAAGAATCGGTAGGGAATTGATTGAGTACATTGATGACATGTTCAAAATCTTCAGTAGTAGCATTTCGGCTGCACATTAAAGTCATTTCTTTGGCGTGGATAGCAGGGTGTGTGTAGGTCAATTCACCTTTGGATAAACCTACTAAAACAAAACGTCCTCCATGTGACATATAATTTGGAGCCGATTCTAAAGCGCCTTTGTGTCCCGAAGCATCAAAAACTGCAGTACACAAATCACCATTTGTAATTTCTTTAATGGCTTCTACTGCATTTTCTCCGGCAACAACTGTATAATCAACGCCAATTTTTTCTTTGGCGTAAGCCAAACGTTGCTCATTCATGTCAATAGCAATCACTTTTGCTCCTGCAATTTGAGCCAGTTTCATAATTCCAATTCCAATAGGTCCACAACCAATTACAGCAATAGTTTCACCAGGAACAATCGCTGCTCTACGGATGGCGTGAGCCCCAATTGCCAATGGCTCTACAATGGCCATTTGATCATTAGTTAAATTGTTAGCAGGCAATAGGATAGAAGCCGGAACAGTAATTTGTTCTTGCATTCCTCCATCAGTATGTACGCCTAGAACTTTGATGTTAGTACAACAGTTCGTTTTTCCGTTTCTACAGGCAATACAAGTTCCGCAGCTTACATAAGGCATTACTACCACATTATCTCCGGCTTTAATTCCTCTTTCATTCTCTCCAATTTCTAAAACTGTTGAAGCTAATTCGTGTCCTAAAATTCTAGGGTAGGTAAAGAAAGCCTGATTTCCACCATAAGCGTGTAAATCGGTTCCGCAAATTCCAACCTTGTTGATTTGTAATAAAGCTTCGTTTTCTTTTCTAACCGGAGCTTCTTTTTCTTTTAAAATAAATTCTCCCGGTTTTTCGCAAACAATGTATTTCATGTATAAAATATTAGTATTTATCTCTTTTTGATGTTTATTTTAATTTGTTCAATCGTTTGAACACTTTTTAAAATAAAAAAAACACAATTACCTGAGTATTGTGTTTTTGGTATAAAATGTTATATTTGTTCAATCGTTTGAACAAATATAGAAACTAAATTGGAAAATAAAAAGAAATCTACCATAAAAGATATTGCAGCGGTATTAGGTTTAACACCTTCGGCGGTTTCAAAAGCATTGAATGATCATCCCAGAATAAGTGAAAAGACTAAAATTGCGGTGAAAGAAGCGGCAGTTCAACTGGATTATCAGCCTAATTATTTGTCGAGTGCTTTGCGTAAAGGGAAGAGTAATCTGGTGGGAGTGATAATTCCTCGTGTAAACAGCCATTTCTTTTCCTCGGTAATGGAAAATATTGAAAAAGTACTGAATCTAAATGGTTACAGTATCATTATGACGCAGTCTAATGAGTTGTTTGCCAAAGAATGTCAGGAGATTGATACTTTACTCAAAATCCAAGTAGATGGAATCATTGCTTCTATGGCTAACGAAACAATTGATTTAGAATATTATAAAAAAATTAAATCCAAAGGAACAGAACTCGTATTGTTTGACCGTGGGGAAGAAGAGTTACATGTAGACTATGTGGGAATTGATGATTATAAAAGCAGTCACTTAGTAGTAGATCATTTAGTTTCTCAAAACTGTAAAAAGATCGCTCATATTGCAGGTTTTAAGCACATTCGTATTTATAAAGAAAGGATTCGTGGTTATATAGATGCGCTTGAAAAATGGGATTTGAAAATGGATGATAACTGGATTATTGAAAGTAATCTTAGGGTAGAAGACGGACGTCGTATTATGCAGCAATTATTGGATTCGCCTGAAAGACCGGATGCAGTTTATGTGGCTGGTGATATAGCTGCATTAGGTGCTTTGCAGGTACTTTTAGAGAATAATATAAAAGTACCCGAGGAAATGGCGCTGATTGGTTTTAGTGATGAACCTTTTACTTCACTTACTCAGCCATCTATTTCGACCGTAAATCAGCATAGTGACCAAATAGGGAAATTGGCCGCAGAAGCTTTTTTAGACCGAATGAAAAACCCGAAGAAAAAAACGGTTAACCGAATCATTCTGGAACCGGAATTGATTATCAGGCAATCTTCAGCTAAGAATTTGAAATGATAAAAAAAATAAAGAAGGTTTCTTTGTTCAAATACAGGTTTTGAATTGGTATTTTCTCTTTTTATTTTGGGAAGTACTGAAATACTTTTAATGCAATCTTTCTAATTCTAATTCCAATTGATTGCGTTCATTGTCTAATATTTCCAATTCACTTTTAAGATGTGAAATTTCCGCCTGTAATGCATTTATTTCTCTGCTTTTTTCATCTGGAGTTCTAAAAAGTTGAAAATTATTCGCTTTGATTAATTTATTTTTAGCTTCATCTAAAAGCGTTTGAATTTCTATTTTACCTATTTGAATTTCAGAAAGCCTTTTGTTAATAGTATCTTTTTTTTCTTTGGCAATTCGTTCTTCTTCCAGTCTTTGTTGTTCCGCTAAACGTTCATTTTGTTCCTTGAGTTCTCTTTCTTTAAGTAAAAATTGACGGTTTTCAATTTCTGTTTGATGGTTTATTTTGCTTAATTCTTCTTTTCTGTTTTCTTCCAAAATATTTAAAACAAAACTCCCTATAAATAATACAACAAATAATAGCACCAAATAAAAGGTGTTTTTATGAAGTCCCATGATTTTGGACTTTTTTACTTTTTCCTTTGCTATCTTTTCCGTTTCGGGTTCAAGAGTTTTAAATGGTGGGGGACTCACTTTTAGAAGTACTTGAAGTTCTTCAATTTCGGCAGCAGTTTTCCAGTCCGGCAATCCTGAGAACCACACTGGCGTTGTTGCTGTAATTTGTTTTATTTCTAATTCGGACAAGTCAAAAGGACCACTGCTTTCAACACCGTTATGTAAATAGTACTTTTTCATTATTAAATATTGAATTTCTTTTTGAAATTATACAGAAATTAAGAATTGATATAAGCTTTTCGAAATTATAAAAGTTTGCCGAATTTTAAAAATTCACATGATTAATTTAGTAGTACAATCTGAAGTCAAGTAGTTTACAAAGAGCATAGTTTTTTTGATGTAATTCTTCTACAATTTCGATAATATCATCTAATTCATCACATAGATTAAAAAAGAGTTTATCCAGATGAATACTGCTAATTTTTTGGTTTTTGATTCCGTAACCCGAAATGGCTCTGGCACCTGTAATATCAAGAAAGTACTGTGCTTCTTCGGAAGTTAAATCCAGTACTTTTTCATTGGCAAAATGGATAATTTTTCCTTTTAATTTTCCTTCAAATAATTCGGCTATTTCTTCTATGCTATAATAGTAGTTGTGAAGGCAAATGCTATTTTCCTGTCCCGGCATTACTAAATAAATAATTTGGTAATCTTTGAAATTATGGTCGTCATAGAGTAAAGCGCCAATACTTTCTTCAAGACCTTCTATTGTGTCACAGCTTTTATAAATACTGGATATTTTATTTTCAAAAGCCAGATGCTCTAAATTTTTAAGCACTTCGGTAGTAACAGTAGTTTCTACGTCAGGGACGCCTTCAAGACAAAAAATAAAGTTCTCATGGACCATTTCAGCGTGTTTTGAATTGATATAAAAGTTAGCAAAGATATACTTAAAAGAATAGTTTTTTTTGTAGTGGATACTAATTCTTTTTTATGTTTTAGAGGATTATTATTTACCTAAATAGTTGTAAAAATGTTATTGGTCGAAAATATATAAGTCAGGAATTAAATTGCTGTAAATTTATATTTTAAATGAATGATTTATCTTTAAATATCGCCTAATTATAATGAAAAAACTGTTTTTATTATTTAGTTTTTTAACTGCATTTTTTCCTGTTTACAGTCAGAAATTAGTTAATCCACCAAAAGCTTTTGGACCACTTCCTTCTGAAAAACAACTCAAATGGCATGAAATGGAGTCTTATGCGTTTGTGCATTTTTCGCTCAATACTTTTACCAATAAAGAATGGGGCTATGGGAATGAATCGCCTGAATTGTTTAATCCTTCAGCTTTAGACGCAAATCAATGGGCAAAAGTTGTAAAAGAGGCGGGATTGAAAGGGATAATTTTAGTAGCTAAGCATCATGATGGATTTTGCTTATGGCCATCTGCCTTTACTGAACGTTCCGTTAAAAATTCTCCTTGGAAAAACGGAAAAGGAGATGTTGTTAGAGAGTTATCTAAGGCCTGCAAAAAATATAATTTGAAATTTGGGTTGTATTTATCTCCATGGGATCGCAATCATCCGGCTTATGGGAAACCTGAATACATAACTTATTTTAGAAATCAACTAAAAGAATTGCTTACTAACTATGGCGATGTTTTTGAAATGTGGTTTGACGGGGCGAATGGAGGTGATGGTTATTATGGAGGAGCTAATGAAATTAGAAAAATTAATACCCTTGAATATTACAACTGGGATGAAACTTATAAAATGATTTATAGTCTGGCTCCTAAAACATTGGTTTGGGGAATTGGGCCTTCTGAAGCGCGATGGATTGGTAACGAAGAAGGTTATGCAAATGCGACCAATTGGAGTCTTTTGAGACAAAAAGATGATTTGGCCGGAAAAGTACATTATACCGAATATATGTCTGGTCATGAAAATGGTGAAAAATGGGTGCCAGGCGAAGTGGATGTATCTATAAGACCAGGCTGGTTTTATCATAAATCAGAGGATGATAAAGTACATACATTAGATGAAATGGTGGATTTTTATTATCATTCGGTGGGACGAAATGCCAGTTTTTTATTGAATATTCCGCCGGACAGAAGAGGGTTAATTCATGAAAACGATATTCAACGTTTAAAAGAATATGCGGCCGTAATTAAAGCCGATTTTAAGACAGAAGTTTTATCTAAGGCTAAAGCTACAGCTGATAATTTCCGAGGAAATAATAATTTATATGCTCCCAAAAATACAAATGATGCTAATAAGGAAAGTTATTGGGCAACTGATGACAATGTAACGAAAGCTTCTATACTTTTTACATTTCCTAAACCAACGGCATTCAATAGATTATTGCTTAAGGAAAATATCAAATTGGGTCAAAGAGTGAAAGCATTTACTGTAGAAGCCAAAGTGGATGGTAAATGGCAAACGATAGCCAGCGAAACCACTATTGGTTACAAAAGAATATTAAGATTAGCCAGAGTTACAGCTACCGCTCTCAGAATTACAATTACAGATGCTAAAGCTTCTATTGTAATTTCGAATATTCAGGCTTTTAATGCGCCAACATTTGTTAAAATGCCAATAATTAAAAGAGATAAAAGCGGTATAGTAACAATGGAAGCAGAAGCCGAAACTCCTATTTATTATACGCTTGATGGTTCAAAACCTTCAAAAGCTGCTACAAAATATACCGCTCCTTTTAAATATGATAAAGCCGTAGTAATAAACGCTGTTTCGATAAATGAAGAAGGAATTAGTAGTGCGGTTAGAAATATCAAATATGGTATTTCTAAGGAAAATTGGAAAATTGTTTCGATATCCAGCGGAGATTTGCAAACGGCTAATAAAATTATTGATGGTAATCCGGATTCAGTATGGAGTTTTGGAGAGGATTTGAGTCAGCAATCTCAAGAAGTAGTGATTGATTTAGGAAATCTAATCAGTATTAAAGGATTCACTTATACTCCAAATCAAGCGGTTGAAAATCCTGGTTTAATTTCGAACTATGAATTATATAGCAGTTCTGATGGAGTGGACTGGAAGATACAATCAGAGGGTGAATTTTCAAATATTAAAAACAATCCTATTGAACAAGTAAAGCTTTTTAATGCTATAAATGCCAGGTATTTGCGTTTTGTTGCTAAAACAACGGTTGCTGATTCTAAGGAGATTACAATAGGAGAAATTAGTGTTGTAGAATAGTTTTAAAGTCAAAAATCGGAATAATAATAATTATAAAAATCGTTGAAAAATGTTTTTTGCCGAAGTAGGCTTGTTGTTAGTCGAATTTATGATTTCAGGCTAATATGAAATAGTAATTTTATGATATAAATAAAAAAAGTGGTTATGTTTAAAGAAGGTATTAGTTACAGAGAAGCTGGAAAGTTTGAAGAAACACGTTTCGAAAAAATTCATAATGTTATTTTCGAATCCTCAAAAGAAGCCTCGATATTAGTTGCTCACGAATTAGCTAATTTAATTCACAGAAAAGAAGAATTAAATGAGCCATGCGTTCTGGGTTTAGCAACAGGTTCATCACCAATTAAGGTTTATGAAGAACTTGTGAGAATGCATAAGGAGGAGAATTTGAGTTTTAAAAATGTGGTAACATTTAACTTAGACGAATATTATCCTATGGATAAAAATAATATTCAGAGTTACCATCATTTTATGCATGAACACCTTTTTAATCATGTAGATATACTTCCTGAAAATGTTAATATTCCAAATGGAACAGTTAGTGCAGAAGAATTACAACAATATTGTATTGATTATGAAATGAAGATCATTTCTTATGGAGGATTGGATTTTCAACTTTTAGGAATTGGAAGAACAGGACACATTGGTTTTAACGAACCAGGTTCTCACATTAATTCAGGAACTAGAAGTATTACTTTAGACCATTTGACCAGAGCAGATGCGGCTCCTTCATTTTTAGGGATTGATAATGTACCTAGAAAAGCCATTACAATGGGAATTGGAACTGTTCGAAATGCTAAAAGAATAGTTTTATTAGGTTGGGGTATTAGTAAGGCTGAAATATTGAAAAAAACTATTGAAGGCGAAATGTCATCTCAAGTTCCGGCTACTTATTTACAAGAGCATAACAATACCACTTTTGTTTTAGATACAGAGGCATCATCTGAATTAACGCGAGTGAAAACGCCATGGTTAGTTAAATCATGTGTTTGGACTGACGAATTAAAGTTAAAAGCTGTAGTGTGGTTAAGTGAATTAACCAGTAAACCTATTTTGAAGTTAACGGATAAAGATTATAACGATAATGGTATGTCAGGCTTATTGGCAGAGGAAGGAACTGCCTATAATTTGAATATAAAAATGTTCAATCATTTGCAGCATACCATTACAGGATGGCCGGGTGGAAAACCATTTGCTGATGATACTTACAGACCGGAGCGTTCTAATCCGGCTAAAAAAAGAGTAATTATTTTCAGTCCGCATCCTGATGATGATGTAATTTCAATGGGAGGTACTTTTGATCGATTAGTTGAGCAAGGACACGAGGTTCATATTGCTTACCAAACTTCGGGGAATATTGCAGTTTCAAATGAGGAGGCATTAAAATTTGCAGAAGTTTCTTCTGTTTTAAATTTTGAGTCTAAAGAGTCTAAAGAAGTTATTGATTTCTTGAAAAATAAAGGGGAAAATGATATTGATTCTCTTCAGGTTAGACAACTAAAAGGATTGATTAGAAGAAGTGAATCGCTAGCTGCAACACGTTATCTAGGAGTTCCAGATGCTAATGTTCATTTCTTGAATTTACCGTTTTATGAAACAGGAACAGTAAAAAAAGGAAATCTTACTGAAGCTGATATTAAAATAATGTGTGATCTTATTGAAGATATAAAACCACATCAAATTTATGCAGCCGGAGATTTAGCCGATCCTCATGGAACGCATAAAGTGTGTTTAGATAGTTTGTTTGAAGCATTAAAACAATTAAAGCACAATAGTTATATGGATGATTGTTGGGTTTGGTTGTACCGAGGTGCTTGGCACGAATGGGAATCTTATCAAATTGAAATGGCAGTTCCTATGAGTCCGGATCAGGTATTGAAAAAACGACACGCTATTTTTTACCATCAATCTCAAAAAGACGGAGTTATGTTCCAGGGTGATGATAGCAGAGAGTTCTGGGTACGTGCCGAAGATAGAAACAGAGCAACAGCAAAAAAATATAATGATTTAGGTTTAGCTGATTACGCTGCGATTGAAGCATTTAAGCGTTATCACTTTTAAAGTTTGGTTGGTTAGCAAGTGTAATTTTAGTTTTTGTTGGTTATTTACTAAATTACATTAACAAAAATGCAATCGTAATGATTGCATTTTTTTTGTTTTATATAGATTTGAATCAATGATTTTATTAGAGCGAATTGTTTAGAATTCGTTGTTTTACTTCGTCAATATAGGATCTTCCAATAACATATCTTAGTCCTTCAATTTCAATACTATTTCCTTCTACAGCATCAATTTTATTAACAGCTACGGTGTAGGAACGATGTATTCTTATAAAATCTCTTTCGGGTAATAAATTGGTGAAATCAGATAGGGTACTGTGGATGATATATCTTCCCGAAGTTGTGTTGATTTTTAAATAATCTTTTAAACTTTCGATAACCAAAATTTCATCTAAGAAAATTTTTTTCATTTTCTTTTTGTCAATTTTTACAAAGATGAAAGGGTTTTCTTTGGAGTTGTCAATAGCTGTTTTGTTTGTAGCATCGAGTCTTTTGTAAACTTTATTGATAGCCTTCATCAACCTTGGAAATTCAATGGGTTTGACTAAATAGTCAAGAACATCTAATTCATAAGTTTGTATAGCAAATTCGTCGTAAGCACTTGTAATTATTAAAAGAGGAGGATTTTCTAAACTTTTAATAAAATTAATACCATCCAGTACAGGCATATTTATGTCAAGGAAGATAACATCAACAGTATTGTTTTTTAAATAATTCAAACCTTCGATTGAATTGTTAAAGGTTTTTACTAATTCTAATTCTTCAATTTGTTCGATATAATTTTTAATAACATTAATTGCTAATGGTTCGTCATCAATTATCAGACATTTAATTTTCATTGTTGGATATATTATTTTTAGGTCAATTTAATTAAAGTTTGTTTTGAATAGTGTCAAAGGATCTTTAGGCAACTTTAATTTTAAGCTTGACAACAAAATTATTGTTTTTATTTTTAATAGAAAGTTTATAATCACTTTTATTATAGCCTAATTCAAGTCTTTTTTTAACATTTTCAATACCAATTCCACTGGATTTACTTAAATTGTCTACATGATTCGTAACGGCAGGCATTGGGTTTGAAACCGAAAAATAGAGAAAATCTTCTTTGATTTTGAAGTTAATGTCTATTTTAACATTACCTACATTTTTATTAGCACCATGTTTGAAAGAATTTTCTATGAATGTCAATAAAAGCATAGGAGAAATCTCTTTTTCATGAATATCTCCCGAAATATACATATTTACTTCGAGTCTTTCATCATGTCGAATTCGTTCTAGATCAAGATAGTTTTGAATACAAAGAATTTCGTTTTCCAGCGTTTGTCTTTTGCTTTGTGTTTCATACAACATATAGCGCATTAATTCAGACAATTTTAGGATAATCTTAGGTGTCTTATTTGATTTTTCTACTGATAAGGAGTAGATGTTATTTAGAGTGTTAAAAAAGAAATGCGGAGATATTTGAGATTTTAAAAAAAGTAATTCTGTTTCCAAATTGGCTTTTTCTAAATCGGTAACTCTTTTGTGTTCTTTGATAAAGTCAAGTGTAATTTTAATAGCGGTTACAAAAGTAATTACATATAGTTCGCCTATCATCATATCTATCGTATAATTCAAAGTCAGTATTTCTATACGTTCCGGTCCTTCTGGCCACACATTGTGATTGATTAAATAATAAGTGAGATTAAATTTAACCATCACCATACAAAATATAGAAAGGAGTAAGAGAATTATGTAAAGCGTGTACTTTTTTTTGTAAACAAAATTTGGCATGAGAACCAAAATATTCAAATAACAAAGTGTCATGTGAATAGGGAATCCCAGCAGATTAGATTTTAATGAATAGAGGTAATCATTGAAATAGCTTCCCCATCTAAAAGTATTAAAAATGAAATAAACTGACCAGAACACTACATGGTAATGCAATGGAATTTTATGAAGCTTGTTAGAATTAAAAAACATGTTTTTGATTTTAGGGTTTTCGAGGTGTTTTTTTGGTGTTTAGCCGTGTTTAATTGTTGTCCGTCTAAAATTATTTCAACAGCTGTCAAATTTATATAAATTTAGTGTTAAATATAAGAATATCGTTTATGAAGAATATCGCTTTACTTGTTTTATCGGCAACTTTGCTTACAAATTGTAAATCAAATAGCGAAAAAAGGACAGCTAAATATGATGATTTAGTTCAATATGTAAATCCTTTTATTGGAACCGGAGGTCATGGTCATACCTATCCCGGGGCAACAGTTCCGTTTGGGATGATTCAGGTAAGTCCTGATAATGGTTTTTCAAGTTGGGATTGGTGTTCCGGTTATCATTATTCGGATTCGATAGTTGCGGGTTTTAGTCATTTGCATTTAAGCGGAACGGGTATTGGGGATTTGGCTGATATTCTTTTTATGCCAATCAATAAACAAATTGAATTAACAACTAAAGCAACTTCCAGAGATTTACTGGCTTATAAATCCACCTACAGTCATAAAAATGAAACTTCAAAACCAGGTTATTATCAGGTTTATTTAAATGATTCTAAAATCAATGTAGAATTAACAGCTTCGCAAAGAACCGCTTTCCATAAATATACTTTTGAAGATAAAGATTTACAATCGGTTATTGTTGATTTAGGTTTTGCTATCAATTGGGATAAGGCTACCAAAACCGAAATTACCATCGAAAATGAAACGACAATAAGTGGTTATCGTTACAGTACAGGATGGGCCAAAAATCAAAAAGTTTTTTTCGTAGCTCAATTTTCAAAACCTATTTCTAAATGGGGATTAGTTGCCGATGAAAAGAATATAGCCGGCATAAGTGCATCAGGAGAAAAAACAATTGCACAATTATTTTTTGATCATAAAAATTCAAATGAATTGTATTCTAAGGTTGCAATTTCTTCTGTAAGTGTAGCTAATGCTAAAGAAAATTTAGACAAAAGCAATTTTGATTTTAATAAAGTAAAAGCAACAGCTACTAAAACCTGGAATACAGCTTTAAATCCTATCGAAGTAGAAACATCAGTCGATTCTCTTAAAACAATTTTTTATTCAGCACTCTATCATTCACAATTAGCGCCGGTAACTTATAGCGATAAGAATGGTCAGTTTAGAAGAGAAGATGATAAAATTATTACGGCTAAAGATTATACCGCTTATTCTACTTTGTCGCTTTGGGATACTTTTAGAGCCGAAAATCCTTTGTTGACTTTAGTAGCTCCTGATAAGGTTTCTGATCTTATCAATTCGATGTTAGCCTATTATGAAACCAAGAAAATTTTACCAGTTTGGACTTTGTATGCTAACGAAACCAATACGATGACAGGATATCACGCCATACCGGTAATTATGAATGCTTATAATAATGGTATTAAAGGTTTTGATGTCGAAAAAGCCTATGAAGCGATGAAAAGCACTATGATGCAAAATGAACGCGGATTAGATTTGTACAAGAAATATGGTTTTATTCCATATAATCTTTTGGATGAGTCGGTTACAATTACTTTAGAATATGCTTACGATGATTGGTGTGTGGCTCAAATGGCTAAATCTTTAGGTAAAGAAGAAGATTATAACTATTTCCTAAATCGTTCAAAAGCCTACGAATTTTTATTTGATGCCAAATCCGGATTCATGCGAGGAAAAGCAGCTGATGGAAAATCCTGGAATGAGCCTTTTGATCCTAAACATTCGAACCATAGAGAACATACTGATTATACCGAAGGTAATGCTTGGCAACACAGCTGGTTTGTACCTCATGATGTAGATGCTTTTATTCGTTTACATGGTGGAAACGAAAAGTTCAGCAAACGCTTAGAACAATTATTTACAGAAAGTTCAGAAATAACCGGTAATAATATTTCGGCTGACATTTCAGGATTAATAGGTCAATATGCGCATGGAAATGAACCAAGTCATCATATTGCATATATGTTCAATCATGCTAAACAACCGTGGAGAACACAATATTGGGTACGCCATATTTTAGATACGCAATACAATACAACTCCTAATGGATTAAGCGGAAATGAAGATTGCGGACAAATGTCGGCTTGGTATATTTTTAGTTCCATGGGATTGTATCCTATGAATCCTGCTTCAGGAGAATATGAAATTGGCAGTCCAATTTTTGAAAAAACAACGCTTAATCTTCCTCAAGGAAAGAAATTTATTATTGAAGCAGCGAATGTTTCAGCAAAGAATTTTTACATACAATCGGCAACACTAAACGGATTACCGTTTAATCAAACAACCATTACACATCAACAGCTATTAGACGGTGGGACTTTACATTTTGTTATGGGGTCTGAGCCAAATAAAAATTGGGGATTAACAAAATAATATTAGAAGAAATGAATAGCATAGATGTAGCAATAATCGTTTTTTATATCCTATTAACAATAGGAATTGGGATTTGGATTTCAAGAAAAGCCTCTAAAGGTTTGGATGATTATTTTTTAGGAGGAAATTCAATAAAATGGTATTATTTGGGATTGAGTAATGGTTCGGGAATGTTTGATGTTTCCGGTACTGCCTGGATGGTTGGAGTACTTTTTTTATATGGTATTAAAAGTTTCTTTTTAATGTGGCTTTGGCCTATATGGAATCAGGTTTTTGTGATGATGTTTCTAGCCATTTGGATTAGAAAATCGAATACCATGACAGGATCTGAGTGGATTTTGACCCGATTTGGGAACGATAAAGCAGGACGGGCTTCACATATTATTGTAGCGGTTTTTGCTATCGTATCTACCATTGGTTTTATAGCTTATTTCTTTGAGGGAATCGGTAAGTTTATGACCATTATTTTACCTTGGGATTTGGCTATTCATTTAGGTGATATTTCTTTATTGACTTCAGAACAAAGCTATGCCTTATTAGTTATTTTTCTAACAACAATTTATACCATAAAAGGAGGTATGTTTTCGGTTGTAGCGACAGAAGTTTTACAATACGGAATTATGGTTGTTGCCGGTATTCTTGTAGCGGCTTATTCCTTTATTAATTATACGGATGTTCAAATTAATTCGGTGATAACAGAAGAATGGAAAAATGTGTTTTTTTCAACGGAATTAGGTCCTCACTGGAGTGAAAAATTTCAAACTTTTAATAATTTGATTGATACCGAAGGTTATAAAATGTTTGGAGCTTTGGTTGGAATGTCTTTATTCAAAGGATTTTTTGCCAGTATTGCAGGACCTACACCAAGTTACGATTTACAACGTATTCTTTCCACCAAATCGGTTAAAGAAGCGGCTTATATGAGTGGATTTACCAACTTAATTTTATTCATTCCTCGCTACCTTTTAATTGCTGGAATTGTAGTAATTGCATTAGTAACAATGGCTCCTGAAATGAATTTAAATCCAAATTTAAGTGGTGCTGATTTAGAGGTGATTATGCCAAAAGTAATTAATTTTCAAATTCCCGTTGGTATTAAAGGTTTGTTATTAGCGGGATTGTTAGCTGCATTTATGTCTACTTTCTCAGCATTTGTAAATGCGGGTCCGGCCTACATTGTAAATGATTTGTATAAAAAATATTTTAAACCAAATGAAACTAGTGAGCATTACATCAAAGTGAGTCAAATTGCTTCTTTTTTAGTGGTAGGTTTAGGCGTTTTTATGGGATTTTTTGCAGAGTCGATTAATTCACTGACCTTATGGATTACCAGCGCTTTATTTGGAGGTTATGTGGCAGCTAATTTCCTTAAATGGGTTTGGTGGCGTTTCAATGGTTGGGGATATTTCTGGGGAATGTTCGCTGGATTGATTATTGCTTCCTTAGAATTTGTTTTGGAACAAAATAAAGGAAGTTTCGCTCAGGGAACTTTATTACATACTTTATCTGAGATGCAGGCTATTTATTTGTTCCCAATTATTCTTGCTTTTTCAGCATTAGGATGTGTTTTAGGAACCTATTTCAGCCAGCCAACCGATATGGAAGTTTTGAAATCTTTTTACACTAATGTTAGACCTTGGGGATGGTGGAAACCCGTTTATCAGTTATTGAAAAAAGAAGATCAACAATTTGAAAAAAATAACGATTTTATAATGGATATGTTTAATTGTCTAGTAGGTATTGTTTGGCAATCGAGTATGATAGTTTTACCAGTTTATTTTATTATTCGTGATTATCCAAAGACGATTGTTTCGTTAGTTGTTTTCTTAGTAACCACAGTAATTTTAAAATATACCTGGTTAGATAAGGTTCGAAAAATTCAAGATTAAATTAAAATTGACAAAAGTTTTAATCAAGTAGCATTAAAAGATTTAATAAAAAAAGAATAAACAAAATATATAAAAAATGAGTACAATTCCTTGGCAAGACAGACCCGAAAATAACAATGACATTATGTGGAGATATTCTGAAAATCCCATAATTGAAAGATATGCTATTCCTTCATCAAACAGTGTTTTTAATAGTGCTGTAGTTCCTTTTGGAGATGGTTTTGCGGGCGTTTTCAGATGTGATAATAAGGCTGTGCAGATGAATATTTTTGCAGGATTTAGTAAAGACGGAATCAATTGGGAAATTAATCATGATCCCATTGTAATGCAGTCTGGAAATACCGAAATGATTGAATCTGCCTATAAATACGATCCACGTGTGGTGTTTATTGAAGATCGTTACTGGATTACTTGGTGCAATGGATATAACGGACCTACAATTGGTATTGGTTATACTTTTGATTTTGTAGAATTTTTTCAATGCGAAAATGCCTTTTTACCTTTTAACAGAAATGGAGTTTTATTTCCTCAAAAAATTAATGGAAAATATGCCATGTTAAGTCGTCCAAGTGATAATGGTCACACTCCTTTTGGCGATATTTGGATTAGTTTTAGTCCGGATATGAAATATTGGGGAGAGCATCGTTTAGTAATGAAGCCAACTCCTTTTGAAGATAGTGCTTGGCAATGTACAAAAATTGGTGCAGGACCAATCCCAATTTTAACGGATGAAGGTTGGTTAATGATTTATCACGGTGTAATTAATACTTGTAATGGATTCCGTTATGCAATGGGAGCTGCTATTTTAGATACAGAACAACCTGATAATGTAAAATACAGAACGCAACCTTATTTATTAGGTCCAGCGGTAAATTATGAGCAAGTTGGTGATGTGCCAAATGTAGTTTTCCCGTGTGCGGCTTTACACGATTTAGAAGAAGATAAACTAGCTGTTTATTACGGAGCGGCTGATACAGTTGTTGCTATGGCATTTGGAAAATTAAGCGAAGTAATTCAGTTTACAAAAGATAATAGCTTGTAAAAAGTATGATTAGTAAAATTAAAAGTATTGTGTTTGTTTTAGGTTTCATTTCCTCTATTGGCTTTGCCCAATCCAAAGGAATTGTACCCAAAAACTATGTAGCTTACAAAACATCAGAAAAGATCCAAATTGACGGTGATGAATTAGAAACTTCATGGTCAAAAGCAGAGTGGACAGATGCTTTTATTGATATTGAAGGTGTTGAAAAACCTAAATACAATACAAAGGTAAAAATGCTTTGGGATAATAAAAATTATTATATCCTGGCAAAAATTCAAGAACCACATGTTTGGTCAAATTTGAAACAACACGATACCATTATATTTTACAATAATGATTTTGAAGTTTTTATTGATCCTGATGGTGATACTTTTAATTATTACGAGTTAGAAATCAATGCTTTGAATACGGCTTGGGATTTGTTTTTAACCAAGCCTTATCGTGAAAAAAATGTCGTGCTAAATGATTGGAATATTACAGGATTGCAATCGGCGGTAAAAATTCAGGGGACTTTAAATAATCCTGCTGATACAGATGAAGGATGGACTTTAGAAATTGCAATTCCATGGGCTTCATATCAAAAATCTTTTGGAGAAGATAATGTTCCAAGAGATAAATTCTGGAGAGTGAATTTTTCAAGAGTCAATTGGCAACACGATATTGTAAACGGTAAGTACGAACGCAAAAAAGATGCTTCAGGTAAATATTTACCGGAATACAATTGGGTTTGGTCTCCACAAGGCGTTATAAACATGCACGAACCTGAAAAATGGGGTTATGTATATTTTACTTCTAAAGAAATTGGAAATAAAGTAACTTTTACAATCCCTCAGGATGAAAAAATTAAATGGGAATTGTTCGAATTGTACAGAGCTCAAAAACAATATTTAGCCAAAAATAAAAAATGGGCCGTAGCGATTAATCAATTAACAAAAAGTGAGATTAAAGTTGGTACAAATGTTATAACTCCTAAATTAGAGAACCATAGTTTTGGTTGGAATATATCAGTAAAAAGTCCTTTTTCAAACAAGACTTTTATCATCAAAGAAGATGGTCAGTTTATTGAAAAATGATACCATTAATGAAAATTAAAGCATAATAAAAGAATGAAATTAAGTCTTTACATAGTGATTATCAGTTGTTTTTTTGCTTGTTCTACTTTAGAAACTAAAAAGAAGAGCAAAGCAGAGGATACTAAAATTATAGGGTACGTAGCAGGTTATGAGGATTTTGACCCCGCTAAGGTTGATGCAACTAAATTAACTCATGTTAATTATGCTTTTGCAAATATTGTAAATGGCAACGTTCAATTTGAATTAGCTACTGATGATGCTAAAATCAAAGCATTGATGGGACTTAAAAAGCAAAATCCTTCATTGAAAGTCTTATTTTCAATAGGTGGATGGGTTTGGTCTGATCAGTTTTCTAATGTTGCTGCATATCAAAATTCGAGAGAACAATTTGCGAAAAGTGCGGTAAAATTGATGAAAAAATACGGATTTGACGGAATTGATATTGATTGGGAATTTCCGGGACAAAGAGCCGAAGACAATGTGTTCAGACCATCCGATAAAGAAAATTTTACGTTGTTACTAGCCGAATTACGTAAACAGTTAGAAATAAAAACCACTTCAGATAAAGTTCATTATTTATTAAGTATTGCTTCGGGAGCTGATCAAAATTATTTAGATCATACCGATTTAAAAGCGGCTCAAAAATACCTGGATTACATTAATATCATGGGTTATGATTTTTATAATGGTTGGATGTATCAAACCGGACATCATGCTAATTTAAATGCATCAAAATTTGAAAAATTTGGTGGAGATAATTTAACTAAAACAGTTGATGCCTATTTGAAGACAGGAATAACTGCCGATAAAATAGTTGTTGGGATTCCTTTTTACGGAAGAAAATGGTCTAAAGTAAATCCACAAAATAACGGTTTGTATCAATCGGCGCAAACGGGTGCTGAGATTATTGCTTATTGGAAAATTAAAGAAGAAATAGCTACCGGAAAATACAAACAGCTTTATGATGAGTCGGCAAAAGCTTCTTATTTGTGGAATGAAAAAGACGGCATTTTTATTTCTTATGAAACGCCAAATGAGATTGAATTGAAAGCAAATTTTATTAAAACTAAAGGTTTAGGTGGAGCCATGTTTTGGGAATACAGTCTGGACAGTAAGCAGGAATTACTGAACACGCTTTTTGAAAACATGAAAAAATAGTTTTAATACTTACATACAGAAAAATTAATTATGAAATATATTCAACTATTATTTTTAGGATTAATCATCACGGCTTGTTCGAATAAAATAATCCAAAATTCAGAAGTGAAACATAAAGCAAAAGATTTTGAATTTGGAGTTTGGATTTCAGCCGATGCTAAACGTAGTGACGAATCTTATAGTGTTGAATTTAAAAAGTACCACGAAGCAGGAATTGACGAAGTTTTAATTAATACAGGTACAAGTCCTGAGTTGTTAAAAAGATTAGTTCCATTGGCTAAAAATGAAGGATTACGAGTTCATGCCTGGATTATGACGATGAACCGACCAGGAGATCAAGTTGCCTTACAACATCCAGATTGGTATATGGTGAGCCGCAGCGGTAAATCCTGTTTTGATGATCGTCCGTATGTAGATTATTATCAGTGGTTGTCTCCAAGTCAACCCGAAGCTCGCCAACATATTTATGACTTATTAGAAGGACTGGCTAAAGTAGAAGGAGTAGAAAGTGTGCACTTGGATTATATTCGTTACCCTGATGTTTTTTTGCCAATTGGTTTGTTGCCCAAATACAATTTGGTTCAAAATACTGAATTACCGGATTATGATTTTGATTATTCAGATGCCAGTGTCAATGCTTTTATGAAGGAATTTGGCAGAGATCCAAGAAAAATGGAACATCCCGAAATTGATATGGAATGGAAGCAATTTCGTTTAAATCAAATAAGAAATGTAGTCAATCACGCTTATGAAATTGCCCATAAATATGGAAAAAATCTAACTGCAGCAGTATTCCCTTATCCGGAAATGGCTGATCACATGGTGCGACAACGTTGGGATAAATGGGATATTGATGAGGTTTATCCAATGATTTATCATAACTTTTATAATGAAGGAATTAATTGGGTGGGTTTTGCAACTCAACAAGGAGTGACTGATTTAAAAGGAAGAATCACAAAAGTTAATACAGGAATTTATATTCCCGGAATAGAAAATGAAGCCGATTTAAGAAAAGCTATTTTGACAGCTAAAGAAAACGGCGCTAAAGGTGTAGCATTTTTTGATGGAAATGCCATATCTGATGCTTATTTGAAAGTAATCAAAACTACTAAAGAAAGTCTAAAATAAATTGCAAACTAAATCTAATTACTAACTCAATCTAAGACTATGTCAAACAGAAGAAATTTTATTAAAAAAACTACTTTAGGAACCATAGGCTTAGGTACTTTTATAGGAGTCAATGGAATGACTACGCCAGAGACTCCTTTAAAAAGTGCTTCAAAAAAAGTCAAAAAACCTGTTGTTATTTCGACTTGGAATCATGGTTTGCCAGCTAATGAGGAAACTTGGAAGCAAATTAAAGCGGGAAAAAAAGCTTTAGATGCGCTTGAAGCTGGCTTGAGAATTCCGGAGGCTGATCCTAAAGTACGAAGTGTAGGTTACGGAGGCTATCCGGATCGTGAGGGAAAAGTAACTTTGGATGCCTGCATTATGGATCATAACAGCAATTGTGGTTCAGTATCTTTTTTAGAAGGGATTATGCATCCCATTTCGGTAGCTAAAAGAGTGTTAGAAAACACACCACATGTAATGTTGTCTGGATCTGGAGCGTTACAGTTTGCACTTTCTGAAGGATTTAAAGTGGAAAACCTATTAACTCCTGAAGCCGAAAATGATTGGAAAAAATGGTTGGAAGAATCTAAATACAAACCCGTTATTAATATAGAAAATCATGATACCATTAGTATGTTGATGATTGATGCAGAAGGAAATCTTGCCGGAGGTTGTACGACTAGCGGAGCGGCCTGGAAAATGCATGGACGTGTCGGTGACTCCCCAATCATCGGTGCGGGACTTTTCCTGGATAATGAAGTAGGAGCTGCAGCTGCAACCGGTTTAGGTGAAGCCGTAATTAGAACCGCCGGTAGTGCTATGGTGGTTGAATTAATGCGTCAGGGGAAATCGCCATATGAAGCTTGTAAAGAAATTACGGAACGTATTTATGAGAAACATAAAAACCACCGTGATATGGAATATCTACAAGTTGGATTTATTGCATTAAATAAAAATGGGGAACACGGAGCTTATAGTTTGCGTTCAGGTTTTAATTATGCTATTTGCGATGACGAAAAAGGAAACAGAATGGAAGATGCAAAGTTTAAAATGACTTGGGATAAATAATTTTACAGAAATTAAAAATAAATACAAAGCCAAATAAAGAATATAGAAGCCTTTTAAAATAAATAATTTATGAGAATAATTAAAACTACGATTGCCTTGTTTTTACTTCTGATTACGACTTCGGTTGTGGCACAGGAAGACATAGCTATTATACCTAAACCGGCTCATACAGAAGTTAAAGATGGAAAGTTTCAATTTTCTTCAAGTACTAAATTCATTGTAAAAGGGGATTCACAAAAGGAAATAGTAGAGGTATTGATCGCTAAATTTCAATTGGCAGCAGGATGGAAACCTCAAATTTCAAATAAGAAACCTAAAAATAATTTTATCGAATTTAAAGTTGATAAAAACCTAAATAGAGAAGCTTATAAATTAGAAGTTACTTCAAAAAGTATCCTAATAACAGCAAAGGAAAATGCAGGTTTTATTTATGCTTTGGAATCCATCCGACAATTATTACCTACCGCAATTGAAAGTAAAAAAACAGTTGCTAATGTAAATTGGTCTGTTCCTAATGTGACAATTATTGATGAACCTCGCTTTCAGTGGAGAGGTTTAATGTTGGATTTATCGCGTCATTTTTTCGATAAATCATATATCGAAGCCACAATTGACCGTTTGGCAATGCTAAAAATGAATGTATTGCATTTGCATTTAGTAGACGATCAGGGATGGCGAATGGAGATTAAAAAATATCCAAAATTAACCGAAGTTGGTGCTTGGCGTGTTAATCAGGAAAATTTAATATGGAATGCTAGATTAACGACAAATCCTGATGAAAAGGGAACTTATGGCGGATTTTTAACTCAGGAGGAACTTAAGGAAATTGTAAAATATGCTCAAAAGAAAAATATCGAAATCATTCCTGAAATCGAAATGCCGGCTCACGTAAGTAGTGCTATTGCTTCTTATCCTGAATTGGGTTGTTTTAATCAAAGAATTGGGGTTCCATCTGGTGGACTTTGGCCATTAACTGATATTTATTGTGCGGGTAAAGAAACGACTTTTGAATTTTTACAAAATGTAATTGATGAAGTAATTGCCATTTTCCCTTCGAAATATATTCATATCGGTGGCGATGAAGCTACTAAGACTAATTGGGAAAAATGTCCTCATTGTCAAAAAAGAATTAAGGAGGAACATTTGAAAGATGTCCATGAATTACAAAGTTATTTTGTAAAACGTATGGAAAAATACATCAATTCAAAGGGAAAAAGAGTTATAGGATGGGATGAGATTTTAGAAGGTGGTTTAGCTCCGGATGCTACAGTAATGAGTTGGAGAGGTACTAAGGGCGGAATTGAAGCTGCTGATCAAGGTCATGATGTAATTATGACACCTGAAAATCCTTGTTATTTTAATTTTTATCAAGGTCCTCAAAACGAAGAACCTCTGGCCTTTAATGCTTACAATTTTTTAAATGAAGTCTATAAATTTGATCCTGTAGTTGACTCTATGTCACCAAAAGAAGCTGCACATGTTTTGGGTGGACAGGCTAATTTGTGGGCAGAATATCTAGCTACACCAAAGGATTCAGAATACATGATTTTTCCAAGGTTGGCTGCTTTATCCGAAACACTTTGGAGTCCAAAAGATAATCGTAGCTGGAATGATTTTACTTCACGATTATTCCCTTTATTAAAACGTTATGATTATTTAGGAATCAATTATTCAAAGAGTGCTTATTTGGTAACTGCAACTTCAACAGCTTATTTAGCTAACAAATCAATAAAAATTGAATTAAAAAATGAGTTTCCTAATCCGGATATTCGTTATGTATTGGGAGATAAAAGTATTGAAGTTGATGCAGTAAAATATATGAAACCAATTGAAATAAAGGAATCTACCGTTTTAAAAGCTTCTTTATTTCAGGATAATAAACCAGTTGGTAAAACATTTACTGATTCGATTGTTTTTCACAAAGCCTTTGCCAATAATGTAAAATACAATACCCTTTACAATTCAAATTATAAAGGAGATGATCATACACTTGTAAATGCTATCCGCGGAAGCAAAAATTTCCACGACGGACAATGGCAGGCTTGGTTAGTTGATGATATGGATGTGGTGATTGATCTGGAAACTACAAAAACAATTAGTGAGGTGACTTTAGGTTCTTTAGAAAATCAAGGAGCCGGAATCTATTTTCCTACTGAGATCAAAACATTTGTATCTACAGATGGTGTTAATTATAAAGAAGTTGGAAAAGTAGTTCACCCATTTGCCATCAATTCTTATGTAGAATTAAAAGATTTTAAGATGAACTTTAAACCTACTGCAGCAAAATTTGTAAAAGTAATAGCTACTAATTTGAAAAAAAGTCCTAAAGGAGATAGTTCCTTTATGTTTTTTGATGAAATTGTAGTGAAGTAACTATTCAATTTTAGGTTTTATAAATGTATAATTTGGAACAAAGAATGAACAAACTATTATTTAAATTCGGAATAGTATTAATGTGTTTGATGCCGCTTTTCAATCAGGCGCAAACAAAAGGATTTTCTATTGCTAACGGAGAATTCAAACAGGATGGAAAAATTGTTAAAATACATTCAGGAGAAATGCACTATGAACGTATTCCAAAAGAATATTGGAGACATAGATTGCAAATGCTTAAAGCAATGGGTATGAATACGGTGGCGACTTATGTATTTTGGAATTATCATGAAGTAGCTCAGGGAGTTTGGGATTTTAAAACCGGAAATAAAAATTTGGCTGAATTTATTCGTACAGCCAAAAGTGAAGGATTGTATGTAATTTTGAGACCAGGACCTTATGCTTGTGGAGAATGGGAATTTGGGGGATATCCATGGTGGTTACAAAATAATCCTGATTTAGTAATTCGCACTAATAATAAAGCCTTTTTAGAAGCTTGTAAAAGCTATTTGGAGCATTTGTCTGCCGAGGTAAAAGGCCTTTTTTCTAATCAGGGAGGACCAATTATTATGGTTCAGGTTGAAAATGAATTTGGTTCGTATGTTTCTCAAAGAACAGATATCAATTCTAACAATCATAAGGAATACAAAACGGCTATCTACAATATGTTGAAATCCACTGGTTTTCAGGAGCCTTTTTTTACTTCTGACGGAACTTGGTTGTTTGAAGGTGGAGCTGTTGACGGAGTTTTGCCAACTGCTAATGGAGAATCAAATATTGAAAATTTAAAGAAGCAGGTTGATAAATTTCATAAAGGTCAGGGGCCTTATATGGTAGCGGAGTTTTATCCGGGATGGTTGGATCATTGGGCAGAACCATTTGTAAAAATCGGTTCTGAGGAAATTGCAAATCAAACCAAAAAGTACTTGGAAGCCGGCGTATCTTTTAATTATTATATGGCTCATGGAGGGACTAATTTTGGATTTACTTCTGGTGCTAATTATAATGAAGAAATGGATATTCAGCCTGATATTACAAGTTATGATTACGATGCACCAATTAGCGAAGCGGGTTGGACAACACCAAAGTTTTTAGCTATTCGTGATGTCATGCAAAAATTTTCTAAAACAAAATTACCAGCTATACCTGAGAAAATTCAAGTAGCAAAATTCCCTAATCAGCCTGTAAAATCAAGTATGGATGTTTTAAGCTGGATTAAAAAGGAAAAAGCAGTTGTAAACGATCAACCTTTAACTTTTGAGAAACTGGGTCAGGGTAATGGTTATGTTTTGTATCGAAAAAGATTCACACAACCTATTTCAGGTACTTTGAAAATCCAGGGATTAAGAGACTTTGCTACAGTTTATGTAAACGGGGTTAAAGCAGGTGAGTTGAACAGAGTTTTCAAAAACTACGAGTTGCCAGTTACCATTCCTTTTAATGGAATTTTAGAAATTTTGGTGGAAAACATGGGACGTATTAATTATGGTGCCGAAATTGTTCACAATACTAAAGGAATTATTTCTCCAGTTGTAATCAATGAATATGAAATTACCGGAGGTTGGGAAATGTATAAAATGCCAATGAGTGAAGTTCCAACAGTTAAAAATGAAACTATCAAATTAGGACGCCCCGTTTTATATGAATCCATTGTAAATATTGATAAACCTGCTGATACTTTTTTGGATATGTCAGCTTGGGGCAAGGGAATTGTATTTGTAAACGGACATAATTTAGGACGCTATTGGAAAGTAGGACCGCAACAAACATTATATGTACCAGGTTGTTGGCTGAATAAAGGAGTAAATAGCATTGTAGTATTAGAACAACTAAATGAAAATGCACAAACGCAATTAACATTTACTGACCAACCAATACTTGAAACATTAAATACAGAGACTAAGTAATAACAGATTTAAGAATTAAAATACGAAAGAATGAAAAAAAGCATAGCAATCATAGCATTATTGTTTTCAGTACAAATCTTTTCTCAAGCCATTTATGAAGATGAGCGTTATGTACCGGAAACCGACCCATTGGTATTGAAAAATTTAGAGGAATGGCAGGGAAAAAAGTTTGGATTGTTAATGCACTGGGGTACTTACAGCCAATGGGGAATCGTAGAATCATGGTCTATATGTCCGGAAGATTATGGCTGGTGTGAGCGTAAAAAAGGCAGCAATCCATCAAATTATAATGATTACATAAAAGATTACGAAGGTTTAAGAAAGACTTTTAATCCCGTAAAATTTGACCCGGAAAAATGGGCCAAAGCGGCTAAATATGCTGGTATGAAATACATGGTCTTTACCACAAAACACCATGATGGATTTAACATGTATGATACTAAATATTCTGATTATAAAATCACTAGCAAAGACGTTCCTTTTCATTCAAACCCTAAAGCTGACGTTTTGAAAGAAGTTTTCAATGCTTTCAGAACCGAAAAAATCTCAACAGGAGCGTACTTTTCAAAACCAGACTGGCATAGTGAATATTATTGGGATCCATATTTTCCTCCTTTTGATAGAAATGTAAATTACGATCCTGCTTTATACCCTGAAAAATGGCAGAAATATGTCGATTTTACGCATAACCAAATTATGGAAATCTTGACTAACTATGGTAAAGTAGATATTTTATGGTTAGACGGAGGTTGGGTTCGTAAAAGAGACCAAGTAAACATCAAAGAAAACTATGCTGAAAAATTTACTGAAAACGAATCTAAAAACGGTTTCATTAAACACAGAGTAGTGGATCAGGATCCTAAAATGGACGAATTAGTAGCCAAAGCTCGTGTTAAACAACCAGGTTTAATTGTGGTAGACAGAGCCGTTCATGGTAAAAACCAAAACTATTTAACTCCGGAAGGACGTGTACCTGCTAAAACATTGCCTTATCCTTGGGAATCTTGTATTCCTGCTGGCGGAGGATGGTCTTATACTCCGGATGCACAATATTTAACAGGACGTCAGGGGATTCATATGTTAGTTGATATTGTTGCAAAAGGTGGAAACTTATTATTAAACATTGCGCCAAGTCCTGAAGGAGAGTGGGATAAAGCAGCTTATGATTTGTTACAGGCTTATGGTGACTGGATGAAAGTAAACAGCACAGCGATTTACAACACTAAACCTATTGAGCCTTACAAAGAAGAAAACATCTGTTTTACCCAAAATAAAGCAGGAAATGTATATGCTTTTTATTTAGCAAAAGACGGAGAAAATAAAATTCCGGCTGAAGTTACAGTAAAATCAATCAGTCCTAAAAAAGGAACTAAGATTACGCTTTTAGGTTCAAAAACGGCGCTAAAATGGACTAAATTTGATAAAGGATTTAAAGTACTAATTCCTGAAAGTTTAAGAAACAATTTGCCTTGTAAAGAAGCTTGGACTTTAAAAATTGAAGCAATAAACCGTTAAGATTGAAACCTATGGTTTTAAAAAATAAAAAAATTATTCAGGCAGCATGTATTTTGTACATGCTGTTTGTTAACAGCACTATTTCTGCACAGCAACCGGCTGATTTTGTCAACCCAATAATTGGGACATCCAACTATGGTGCGGCTTTTCCCGGGCCTATTGCACCACGCGGAATGGCCAGTATTAGCCCGTTTAATGTTTCCGGACCTCAAAATAGACCTTTGGAAAAAGACAGTCAATGGCTTTCAAATCCTTATGTAAATGAGAATACTTTTTTGACGGGTTTTAGTCAGGTAAATTTGAGCGGTGTGGGTTGTCCTGAATTGGGTGTAATTTTAGTAATGCCAACCACAGGTGAAGTAGAAATAGATCATTTAAAATACGGTTCTACTTATTCTAACGAAGTAGCCAAAGCAGCTTACTACAGTGTAAACATTGATAAATACAATGTAAAAGGTGAATTTACTGCTTCAAAACGTGTTGGTGTAAGCCGATTCACTTTCCCGAAAGGACAATCGAATGTTTTATTAAATCTGGGTGTTGGTTTAACCAATGAAGAAGGAGCCATGGTAAAAGTGGTTTCGAATACCGAAATTGAAGGAATGCGTTCTGTTGGTTCGTTTTGTTACAACAGTCCCGAAGATGCTTATCCGGTTTATTTTGTAGCTAAATTTTCTAAAGCTGCTGATAAATTCGGAGTTTGGAAAAAACCTGCTAAATATAATGGAGTAGAAGCGCAATGGATGGGTTACAACGGAAAAGCGAGAATAATGGAAAATACAATCAAAACCGTTGTGGGAGATAGTATTGGAAGTTATTTTACCTATAAATTCGACAAAGAAGAAACGGTTGAAGTGAAAATTGGTATTTCCTATGTCAGTATCGAAAACGCACGTGAAAACTTAGCAAAAGAAGTGGGTGACAAAGTTTTTGAAACAGTTTACAAAGAAACCTACGACGAATGGAATGAAGAATTATCTAAAATTGCAGTTGAAGGAGGTTCTAAAGATGACAAAACGATATTTTACACCGCTTTGTATCACACATTAATTCACCCCAATACTTTAAATGATTTTAATGGTGAATTTCCGGAAATCAAAAGAAGTAAAATAGGTAAAACTGATGGTACTCGTTATACCGTATTTTCATTATGGGATACCTATAGAAACTTACATCAGTTGATGTCTTTAGTCTATCCAAAACAACAATCGGATATGGTGAAAAGTATGATTCAAATGTATGATGAAAACGGCTGGTTGCCTAAATGGGAATTGAATTCAACCGAAACATTTACTATGGTGGGCGATCCTGCAAGTATTGTAATTGCGGATACTTATCTGAAAGGAATCCGTGATTTTGATGTTCAAAAAGCGTATAAAGCCATGCTGAAAGGAGCTGATCAAATGGAGAATAATCCGCTTCGTCCGGGATTAAAAGATTATATTCAAAAAGGTTTTTTAACTACAGATAACAGAGGTCCGGTTTCGACAACACAGGAGTACAATATTTCAGATTATGCAATTTCACTTTTAGCGGATGCTTTAGGGAAAAAAGCCGATGCGAAACGATTTAAAGCACGTTCCTTATCGTATCGAAAATTATTCGATAAAAATTTAAAATTACTTCGTCCAAGAATAGCTAATGGAAACTGGTACGAGCCTTTTGATCCAAATTCGGGTGCTAATTTTGAAGAAAATGTTGGTTTTATCGAAGGTAATGCGTGGCAATATAATTTTATGGTTCCGCACGATATCAATGGATTAAAAAAATTAATGGGAGGAGATAAAGCTTTTTCGGCACAATTGCAGAAAATCTTTGATAGCAAACAATTTGATATGGCCAATGAACCGGATATTGCCAATCCTTATTTATTTAATTATGTAAAAGGTGAGGAGTTCAAAGCTCAGGAAAATGTAAAAAGACTGGTACAGGAATATTTCCAAAACAAACCAAAAGGATTGCCAGGAAATGATGATACAGGAACGATGTCAGCTTGGTTAGTGTATTCAATGATGGGAATTTACCCAATTGTTCCGGGAGAACCTGTTTATACGATAACTGCGCCAATGTTTGATAAAGTAACGATCAAACTTGATCCTAAATATTATAAAAATAACAGTATTGTAATCGAAAAAGAAGTCAATACCGATGGAAAAATCAAAGCAATACAATTGAACGGAAAACCATTGAATAGTTATTTCATTTCCCATGACAATTTGGTAAATGGTAAAACTTTAAAAGTGATTCAGAATTAAAAAATACGCCTAAAATATGTTAGAATTAAAAATTAAAAAAACAGCTATTCTTTTTGTGATGGCTGTTGGTTTTAGTCAAGCTGGCTTTGCTCAAAAGAAATATCCTTATCAGGATTCCAAATTGCCTGTTGAGGAAAGAGTAAAAGACCTGTTAAGCCGCATGTCTCTTGAAGAAAAAGTACGTCAGATGGACATGTACCGAGGTGATTTTTTTAAAGAGAAAGATGATTTCGCTAAAGGTAAATCGGCTGAAAAAATTGGGAAATTAGGAATTGGAGCGATTCATGACCTTTATCCTCGTTCGGCAAAAATGATTAATGATTTACAGACTAATGTCATCAAAGGGAATCGTTGGGGAATTCCGGCTTTGATTATGTGTGAAATGCTTCACGGCTATTTAGACGAAGGAAGTACGGCATTCCCAATGAACATCGGACTTGGAGCAACTTGGGATACTGCGTTGATGAAAAAAGTAGGAGGCGTTATCGGGATGGAAGCCCGTGCTCACGGAGTACATTTTGGTTTTGGACCTAATTTAGATTTAGGACGTGAACCAAGATGGGGAAGAGTAGCTGAAACTTTTGGTGAAGATGCTTACCTGAATAGTGAAATTGGTTTAGGATTTATCCAAGGATTACAAGGAGATGATTTAAAATCAGATCGTTCTATTATTGCTGAACCAAAGCATTTTGCCGTTCACGGTATTCCACAGGCGGGAGGGAATTCGTCGCCAATTTTGGTTGGAGAGCGTTCTGCACGTGAAGATCATTTACCTTCTTTCGAAAAAGCCTTTAGAAAAGGTGGTGCTTTAGGAACAATGTGTGCTTATTCTGAATTAGACGGAATTCCTTGTGCTGCAAATCATTGGTTATTAACGGATGTTTTGAGAAATGAATGGGGTTTCAAAGGACTTGTTGTATCCGATTTAGGAGCTATTAAATACATCCAAACGACTCATAAAGTGTCTGATTCTCCAAAAGAAAGTATCAGAGAAGCGGTTTCGGCAGGAGTTGATATGCAGTTTTATGATTTTTCAAATGAATTCTGGCAAAATACAATTGTTGAATTAGTAAATGAAAAGAAATTAACAATGGAAAATATTGACCGTGCCGCGGGTGATGTTTTACGTTTGAAATTCTTATTAGGATTATTTGAAAATCCTTATACTGATAAAAACTTGATTAAATTGCGTTTTCATACGCAAGAAAATCAAGCTGTTGCTTTAGAAGCTGCCCAAAAATCGATGGTTTTATTGAAAAATGAAAACAATCTGCTTCCATTAAAAAAAGACCTTAAAAACATTGCAGTTATTGGACCAAATGCTAATGCTTCGAGATTGGGAGGTTATTCTCCAAAAAATAGTGTTGGTGTAACTGTTTTTGAAGGAATTCAGCAATTGGTAGGAAAAACAGCTAATGTGGTTTATGAAGAAGGGGTGCCACTGATCATAAAAGGACAGGCGATTCCTTCTAAATATTTATTTACTTCAGATGGATCTCAAAATGGATTAAAGGGGGAATATTTTAATAATAGAAATTTAGAAGGAACTCCAGCTTTAACTCGTATTGATAGCCAATTAGAGTTTGACTGGCCCTGGGCGCCTGGTGATGGTGTAAATGTGGATGATTTTTCTATTCGTTGGACAGGTTATATTCAATCAGATAAAGCTTTTGACGGATGGTTAGGTTTAAGTTCAGATGACGGAATCAGAATGTGGATTGACGATCAATTGGTAATAGACAACTGGACAAAAGGTGCGACAAGTATCGTAACAACTCCAAAAAATATTGAAGCAGGAAAAAAATACAAAGTTCGCATTGAAATGTGGGAAGGAGGCTGGGGAGCCAGAGCCCATTTGCGTTGGAATCTGGAAAAAGTAAATTTACAACCAGCAGTTGAAGCAGCAAAAAAAGCAGATGTTGCCGTTGTTGTTTTAGGAGAATCAAACGAATTGGTTGAAGAAAACAGAGATGTTGCCGATTTGAATTTACACGGAATGCAACAGGAATTAATTGAAGCCATTCAAAAAACCGGAACTCCTGTAGTTTGTGTCTTATTGAACGGTCGTCCATTATCCACTAACTGGATTGCCGAAAATATTCCAGCTATTGTAGAAGGTTGGTTTCCTGGAGAGAAGGGGGGTAGAGCAGTAGCGGATGTATTATTTGGTGATTACAATCCAGCGGGAAGATTGCCTATTACAGTTCCTAAATCGGTTGGACAATTGCCAATTTATTACAATCAAAAACCATCTGCTATTCACAGATATGTTAGCGAAAGCGAAAATCCATTATTTACATTTGGTTACGGATTAAGCTACACTACTTTTAAATATTCTAATTTAAAATTGAATGCTAACGAAATTAAAACAGATAATGAAATTAAAGTAGTGGTAGATGTAAAAAATACTGGTGACAGAGACGGAGAAGAAGTAGTGCAATTATATATTAATGATGTATATAGCAGTACTACAACACCGGAGAAAACATTGAAAGGATTTAAAAGAATATTCATTAAAAAAGGAGAAACACAACATGTAGAATTTACATTAACTCCTGATGAATTATCCCTTTGGAACCGAGAAATGAAAAGAGTTGTAGAACCGGGTGATTTTGAAGTAATGGTGGGAGGAAATTCTTTTGATTTGAAAAAAGCAACTTTTAAAGTTCTAAAATAATTTGTTTTTTCAATGTTAGGAAGTAATTATTGTATCCTAAATTTATGAATTACTTTTTGTAAAAAAACATAACAATTTTATAAACCAGCGAATCCTATTCGCTGGTTTTTTTTTGTTCAAAAAAAAGACTGGTTTTAATCATGAATTTTCTTTTTTGAAAGTTGTGAAGCCCTTTTTTTTGTAGGACTTTTGGATGTTTTACAGGTTTCTTTTTTTTGTATTTTAATTCTTTTGAAAAAGGATGAATAATGTTAAAATTACATCATTAAATTCTGATTTTTAAGATTTAATTTTGCTACATAAGACATAAATAAACATGTTTTTTCGCAAGAAATAAGTTTGTTTTAGAGCTTGAAAATCATTTGTTTTTAGGAAAAAATTCCCAACGTCTATCCAAAATTGTTGTTGGTCGAAATTATGACATAGTAACAATTTATAATAATAAATTTAACAAACAATTAACCTCAGGCTGGTTGTTCAAAAAACAAATTAATAACTCAAAAACCAAATTATGAATCAAAATGTATTAAAACTACTGTTTGTGTTTTGCTTGTTCGGGTTTCAATATGCTCAAGCCCAAATTACAGTAAAAGGGACAGTAACAGATGCTAAAAGCGGTGTGCCATTGCCGGGAGCAAACATCATTGTTAAGGGGACAACAAATGGTGTATCATCAGATTTTGATGGAAAGTACACAATTAGTGTTCCAAATCAATCAACAGTTCTTGTATTTTCTTTTATAGGTTCTGTACCAAAAGAAGTTGCTGTTGGTTCTTCTACGGTAATTAATATTTCATTATCTGAAGATGCGCAACAATTAGGGGAGGTAGTTGTTACAGCTTTAGGTATTAAGAGAGAGAAAAAATCTTTGACTTATTCGGCACAAACGGTGTCAACTAAAGAACTTTCTGAAGCAAGATCTTTAAACGTTGCGAACTCGCTTTCTGGAAAAGTAGCGGGTCTTAACTTTTCAACTACTGGTTCAGGAGTAGGAAGTTCTTCCAGAATTACATTAAGAGGGAATCGTTCTCTTACAGGGAATAACCAACCTTTATATGTTATTGATGGGGTTCCTATGGATAACTCAGTAACTTCTCCGGCTACAGATATTGGAGGAACTACAAGTTTTGATGGAATTTCAAATATCAACCCTGAAGATATTGAAAGTATTACTGTATTGAAAGGTCCTTCGGCAGCTGCTTTATACGGTTCACGTGCTAGTAACGGGGTTATCGTTATCACTACTAAAAGTGGATCTAAAGAAGGAAAACCAAAAATTTCAGTTTCTTCAAATTTTATGGCATCTAATGCTTATAATTTGTTGAATCAACAAAATGTTTATGGTCAAGGTGCAGGAGGAGTTTATAATCCTTTATCCAAAACTAGTTGGGGACCAAAAATGGAAGGTCAGTCAGTTGCAGCATGGCAATTAAGTCATAACCCTAATTATGATGGTCCGGCTACTTATGCATTTACCCCACAACCAAATAACTCTTCAGACTTTTTTAAAGGTGGTTATAACTGGTCTAAAAATTTAACAGCTTCAATGGGTAATGAAAAAACGCAAGGATATTTTTCATATACTAATACTACAGCTGAAGGAATTGTAATTGGTAATGAATTGGATAGACATAACGTTAATTTACGTTTAACGAGTAGTTTAACAGACAAATTAAAATTAGATGTTAAAACTAATTACATTAATCAAAAAATTGAAAATGCTATTGGTGCAGGTGAAGGTGGAATTGGTGAAGCCGTTTACACAATGCCTAGAAGTTTACCTTACAGTCAATACAAAGATTTTGAATATATTGATGATGCTGGGCAAATCAGATATAATTATCCTGATGCAAATACTTTAAGTACTTTGGGAGCAAACCCTTTCTGGTTAGCTAAGAGAAACTTAAGAACAGATGAAAGAAGCAGAATTATCGCTTTTGGATCTTTGACTTATGATTTTACAAAAGAATTAAGTTTAATGGTTAGATCTGGTTTAGATCAGTCTACTAATAAATCTAAAAGTTCCCGTTATGCAGCTGTTGCAATCTTGAATCAAGATTATGGTAGCTATTCAGAGTCGATAGGGGATGTTTTAGAAATGAATACAGATTTCCTTTTGTCATACAAAAAAGAATTAGGTGATTTTAAATTAAATGCCAATTTTGGAGGAAATGCCAGAAATCAAAAAAGTACTGGTTTGAGTAGTGGAGGAACTTTAACGAAGAGAAACTATTTTACATTAACTAATTTACAAAGTACTACTGTGACACCAGAATATAGTCATAAAAAAGTAAATTCTTTGTACGGTTCAGCACAATTAGGATATAAAGACTATTTGTATTTAGATGTTACAGCACGTAACGACTGGGATTCAACTTTGCCAGAAAATAACAGATCTTTCTTTTATCCTTCTGTTGGTTTATCAGGTATTGTTACGGATATGTTAGATATTAATTCTGATGTGTTGTCTTTCTTAAAAGTGAGAGGTTCTTTTGCTCAGGTAGGTAATGCTACAGATCCTTATCTTTTAGCTAACCAATTGTATTTTTATGGTTTTAACGGAGGTGTTGTACAATCTTCAACTTTAAAAAACAACCCAAATCTTAAGCCAGAGATTTCAAGTTCAACAGAATTTGGATTAAATACAAGATTATTTAAAAATAGAATTGGTTTAGATTTTACTTGGTTCCAAACAGATACTAAAGATCAAATTTTCACAATTAACTTACCTGAGTCTTCAGGATATTCAAAACAAGTTATTAACGGTGGAAAAATCCAAAATAAAGGTTTTGAAATGGTCTTGAATGCTAAAATTTTCGATGATGAAAAATTTACTTGGGATGCAACAGCAAACTTTGCAACTTACAGAACAAAAGTTTTAAGTCTTTCAGAAGGACAAGACGAATTAAATCTTTCTACTGGTTACGAAAGGTTAGCACAAACAATTGTTAAAAAAGGTGGAGGTTACGGTGATTTGTACATAAGAGGATTTAAACGTAATGATGCTGGCGATATTATTGTAAATGCAACAAGTGGATTACCTGAATTTACTTCTGGATTTGATGTATTGGCTGGTAGTTTTAATCCAGACTGGACAGCAGGTTTGCAAAACACATTTACTTATAAAGATTTTAGACTTAGTTTCTTGGTAGATTTCCGTATGGGTGGAAAAACAATTTCTTACTCTCAAGCAAGAATGGCTGGAGCGGGTGTTAGTGATATCACTTTAGCAGGTAGAGATGGTTTTGTAGTTAATGGTGTTAATGATAATGGGGATGGTACTTATTCTCCAAATACAACTTCTATTACTGCTGAAAATTATTGGTCACAAGTGGCAAGTAGAGATCCTAAATCAGCAGAGGATTTTGTTTTTGACGCTACGAATATTAGATTAAGAGAAGTTGTTTTAGGATATTCACTTCCAAGTAAATTCTTGAAAAGATCACCATTTACAGCAGTTGATTTCTCTTTAGTAGGCAGAAATTTATTCTTCTTTGTTAATAAAGCGAAATATTTTGATCCAGAACAAGGAGTAAGTGTTGGAAACCTTCAAGGAATAGAATCTTATAACATTCCAAGTACAAGAGACTTTGGATTTAATGTAAAATTCAACTTTTAATAAATAAATTATGAAAAACAATATAGTTAAATTTTTAGCAGTAGCTTTCTTGTTTCAGTTAACAGGGTGTACAGGTGATTTTAATGAAGTAAATACAAATCCTAATACACTTACTTCTGATCAGTTAGATGCAACTATGGCAGGACCATCATTTGCAAATGCTTTATATAAAGGAATTGGTAATGCTTCATGGAGTTTACCTGGAGATGATTATGGAACTTATGGATTAGCTACAGCCCTACATTCAATGGTGTTTTCACATTATATGGCTTATCCTGGTGGTGCTACTGATGCAAATGGTGTTAATGATGGATGGAGAAGTAGAGGTTGGTTGAGATTTTATACAATTGCCGTTCCATCTCTTTTAAATACTTATAAAGCAGCAGCTGGAAACGCAGAAGCCTTAGCAGTTTTAGATATCTGGAAAGTGTATATGTTTCACAGATTTACTGATGAGTGGGGACCAATTCCTTATTCTCAGGCAGGTATTGGAGGTAAATCTGTAGCTTATGATTCTCAAGAAGCAATGTATACTGATTTCTTCAAACTTTTAGAGGCTGCTAATGCTACTTTGAGCGCTAGTTCAGCAACTACAGTTGGTGTATTTAAAGACTATGATGCATTATATAGCGGAGATGTTGAACAATGGAGAAAGTTTGGAAATTCATTAAGATTGCGTTTAGCTTTAAGAATTTCTGATATTGATGCTGCAAAAGCAAAAACGCAAGCAGAAGCAGCTGTAAGTGCCGGAGTAATGGTGTCAAATAGTGATAATGCATACTATAAAGTTACTTCAGATACCTATAATAATTTTGTAGATATTATGAAATACTGGGGTTTTTATATGACTGCAGATATGGAAAGTATTCTTAAAGGTTATAACGATCCTCGTATGGCAAAATGGTTTAGTCCTGTATTAGATAATACTTCTACATACAAAGGACAATATGTAGGTTTACCAAATGGTATTGGATCAACAATTCCATATCAAGGTAAAAACTTTAGTGGAACGAATCAGGTAACAACATTTTCAGATAATGCTACAAAAAACATAGAAGTAATGATGGCTTCTGAGACCGATTTCAATCGTGCTGAAGGTGTTTTGAAAGGTTGGAGTATGGGAGGAACAGCGAAAGCATTATATGAAGATGGTATTCGTTTGTCTCTACAACAATGGGGTGTAACAGATGAAAGCGAAATAACTGCCTATATTGCAGGAACTACTACTGGTGCTGTACCTACATTTGGAAGTTTGTATACTGATTCTACACCACCTGTAAATGTACCGGTAGCATGGTCAGGTACTGTTGCAAATCAAAAGAAGCAAATTGCAGTTCAAAAATATTTAGGTCTTTTCCCAGAGTCATGGGAAGCTTGGTCTGATTTACGTAGAACAGATGCAAATATTTTATATCCTTTATTAACTACTGAAGATGCTACAATTGGTAAAGGAATCATGAAGCGTATTACTTACTTGCCGAATGAATATAGTACTAATGCTGATGCGGTTAATGCAGCAGTTCAATTACTAGGAGGTGCTGATAAAGGAAGCACTAAACTTTGGTGGGACGTTAATTAAAATTAATGCTTGATTTTAAATAGGGGTAAGATATAATGCTTACCTCTATTTATTTTAAAGATAAAGTTTTTGTTATTTGGTAATTATAAAACATAATTTAAGCGATATTAAATGATTCGATTATTGAAAATTATTCTACTGAGTTTACCTTTCTTTTTAAATGCTCAAAATAAATTAGATACTTATAAAATAAGCTATAATCAAATTGTAAACGGCAAAAAGACTGATGGAATTACAGAGGTTTTTTTTCAAAATCAAATGGTTTTTTTAACTAAAAATTCAGATAAAGTACAACAATATATAGATCTGGCTAACAAAAACAATATAAGTACTATCGCATATGAAGATAAAATTTTCAAAAAACTAATTTCATTTGATAGTTTACCTCAACCTAAAAAAGAGAATGACACTAAAGAAATTTTAGGTTTTAGCTGTCAGCATGTTTCCTATTCTTATTTTTCTAATCGAATAGATGTTTGGTACACAGAGCAATCGAAAGCCAAAGCTACTCCAAATGCAAATTATTTGCCTTCCACAAATGCACTCGTACTTCAGATGGTGTTTAATGGTAATCAAACTTTAGTGGCTAATGCAATTACTAAAGTTGAAAATTATCAGCCATTTATTAATTATGATGCTAAGAGTATTGAAGTGACCGCTTCAGAATTTGAAGAAATAATTATTAATTCCCGATTTAAAAGATTGCTTGTTTTTGAAAAAGAGATAATCAATTTTGATCCAAAACGAATAGTACCAAATGAAAAGGAATTGACAAATGATCAAGTGTATCATTTTTCGAATGGAAGTGTGATTTTAAAAAAAATCAAAGTAACCCCCGAATTAAAAAACAGTCAGGCCATTTTTGCAAAATTGATTTGTAAGTCTAATGGTGATGCCTATGACCGTACTGGTTCTGTTTTTATAGTACCATCAAAAGAGAATGACTCAGCGATAAATCTATTAGATGCCTATTTGTATGGTCTAAATAAATTACCGGTTTTTACGGATAATAAATCCAATAAATACCAAGGTTTCATTAAAGAAAATGAATATTCACCTGCAATTGAAATAATGCGCTTTTTTACTCCATTTGGGGTTAATTATTTTAACGATAAAAGAAAAATTAATCATTACAACTGGGCTAAAGAAGTGGTATATAAAGAAGAGGTGACTTCAGTAATACCTAATGATAAAGCGGAATTTTGGATAGGAGTTTTTATCGGAAATTATGACAAAGGAGGACATGAAGTAAGTTTAGAACTGGATGTTTATCCTTCTTTGGATAAAAAAGAAAAAGATTTTAAAAAATATATAGAACCCTTGTTTTCTACTGTTAATACTATGGAAATGTCCGGGCAAAATTATGGTGGTTTATTTGCAAATGATACTTTAAAAGTAAATTTTGAAATCAAAGATGAAGTTCAAAATTTAGAGCTTTTATATACCACTACCGGACACGGTGGATGGGACAATGGAGATGAATTTGTTCCAAGAATGAATAAGGTTTATGTTGATGGTCAGGAAGTTTTTAAAATAGTTCCCTGGCGGACCGATTGTGGAACCTATAGATTGTCAAATCCGGCATCAGGTAATTTTGCAGATGGTTTGTCTTCTAGTGATTTGAGTCGATCTAATTGGTGTCCCGGAACCTTAACACCTCCTTATAGTATTCCTTTATCTAATTTGAAAAAAGGAAATCATAGCATCGAAGTTGTTATTGATCAAGGTCCTAATGAAGGACAAAGTACCAATCACTGGAATGTTTCCGGGGTTTTAGTGGGTAAGTTGATAAATTAGAATATAAATAATAAGTTATGCTTCTTGAAATCTGTGCTTCATCTTATCAATCGGCTATAAATGCACAAAATGCAGGTGCTCATCGTATAGAATTATGTTCAGAATTGGCTTTAGGAGGAATTACGCCTTCTTATGGTTTAATAAAAAAAGTGGTAGAAAATCTTTCTATTCCTGTACATGTATTGATACGTCCGCGGAGTGGAAATTTTAGCTATTCAGAGGAAGAATTCGAAATAATGAAAGCCGATATTTTACTGTGTAAAGAATTGGGTTGTCAGGGAATTGTTTCAGGCGTTTTAAAATCAGATAATACAATTGATGTTATTAGAACGCAAGAATTAATTGAATTGTCAAAACCGTTAACTTTTACTTTTCACAGAGCTTTTGATTGGGTTGAGGATTCCTTTGAAGCGCTTGAAACATTAATAAATGTGGGAGTTGACAGAATTTTGACATCGGGAAAAAAAACTACTGCATTGGAAGGAATACCTCTTCTTAAAGATTTGGAGACAAAAGCGGATAACAAATTAATAATTCTACCCGGAAGTGGCATCAATTCTGAAAACGCCCTTCAGTTTAAAGAAGCCGGTTTTAAAGAAATCCATTGTTCGGCATCTAAAATGGAACATATAGGTGGACTTGGAAAAATACCGATGAATTCAAGCGTTTTTTTTGATGAAAACATTATTGTTAGTTCAGATTATGAAAAGATTAAAGCCATTGTGGCTATTTGTTAAACAATAAAAATGCAATGAGATAGATTAAAAGTGCAATTATAAATATTTAAAAAATGAATTATGAATAGTAATAGTATTTCCATTCCGCAAACAAAGAACAGTACATTGGTACCCATACTGATAATAGCAGCCTTATTTTTTATTTTTGGGTTTGTAACCTGGATTAACGGAGCTTTAATTCCATTTATGAAAACAATAAATGAATTGACTTCGGCACAATCGCTTTTAGTGGCATCGGCTTCTTATATTTCATTTGTAGTGATGGCTTTGCCAGCTTCTTACATTTTATCAAAAGTGGGTTATAAAAAAGGAATGTCTTTGGGGTTATTTGTTATGGGGGTAGGAGCATTAGTTTTTATTCCTGCAGCAGAAGCAAGAACCTATTGGATGTTTTTAACGGGTATTTTTATTCAAGGTGCCGGAATGACTTTGTTACAAACAGCTTCTAATCCTTATATCACCATTTTAGGACCAATTGATAGTGCAGCCAAAAGAATTGCAATTATGGGAATTGCGAATAAAATTGCAGGTGCTTTAGGTTCGCTTATTTTTGGTGCTTTACTACTTTCTGGAATTGACGAAATCAAAGAAAAATTAAATGTAGTTAGTGCTGCTGAAAAAGCTGAATTATTAAATACAATGGCGGATAGCGTGGTGATGCCTTATGTGGTAATGGCAGCTGTTTTGTTTATTCTAGGATTGCTGATAAGAAAAGCGCCTCTTCCTGATGTAGAAGCTGCTCCTATTAAAGAATCTGCTGATGGAACAACTACAAAAACGAGTATATTTCAGTTTCCTCATTTGTGGTTAGGAGTGCTTACTCTTTTTATGTATGTAGGTGTTGAAGTAATCGCCGGAGATACCATTATTGCTTATGGAATTTCATTAGGCATTCCTGTTGCTGATGCTAAGTTTTTCACAACTTTCACTTTAATGGCAATGGTGGCTACTTATGCGATGGGAGCCTTATTGATTCCTAAATATATTTCGCAAACTTTTGCCTTAAAAGCTAGTGCTGTTTTAGGTATAATTTTATCATTTTGTATTGTTTTTACTTCCGGATTTACTTCTGTATTGTTTGTAGCTGCTTTAGGAGTATCCAATGCTTTGGTTTGGCCGGCTGTTTGGCCTTTAACATTGAAAGGTCTTGGCAAGTTTACTAAAACGGCTTCAGCATTATTAATTATGGCTATTTCAGGTGGAGCGATTATTCCTCCATTGTATGGAAACTTAGTAGATGCTCAAAAAGTAGAATTGATGGCTCAGGGAATGAACGATGCTATGGCAACAGCTGCCGCTTCAACTAAAGGCTATTGGATTTTGTTGCCTTGTTATATCATCATTTTGTATTATGCTGTTGCAGGTCATAAATTAGGTCTTGGTAAAAAATAAATCGAATAAATAGTAATAAACAGATGTTTGAATGAAATCAAAATGGATAAAAAACGGTATTGGTATCTCGATTGTTTTTTTAACTTATTCGTGCAAATCATTACCTGCAAAACCTGAAGCGAAACAGATTACAACAGCATATATTGCAAATCCGCCTGTAACTACTAACAGTCATGCTGCTACATTAGTTGAATATTTGCCAAATAAAATTATGGCAGCATGGTTTGGCGGAAGTTATGAAGGGGCAAAGGATGTTGCTATTTATACTTCAAAATTAGAAGATAAAGGATGGACTAAACCTCAGTTAGTTATAAAACCTGCTATAATAAAAGGTGATACCTTGGCTTGTTGGAATCCTGTTTTGTTTAAAAGTATAACGACTAAAAAGTTATACCTTTTTTATAAAGTAGGTAAAAATCCAAGAGAATGGTTGGGAGCGATGGTTACATCTTTAGACAACGGAAATTCCTGGAGCTCACCTAAATACTTACCGGATGGATTTTTAGGACCAATTAGAAATAAAGCTATTGAAGTAAGTCCCGGAATTATTTTATCAGGTAGTAGCACCGAAAGTGTTGCTACTAATGAATGGAGAGCGCATATTGAAATGTATAATGAAAAAACAGCTTCCTGGTCTAAAATTACTATTCCAAATGACAAAGGATATGATATCATTCAGCCATCAGTTCTTGTTCATTCTAATAAAAGTTTGCAACTACTTTTTAGAAGTAAGCACAATAAGTTAGTAACAAGTTGGTCTGATGACAATGGAACTACTTGGACAAATGCAGAACTGATTGATGTGGTGAATTCTAATTCAGGAGTTGATGCTTTGAGTTTGTCCGCAAAATCTTTTTTATTAGTTAATAATCCATTACCGCAAGGAAAAGACTGGTTTTACGGCCGAAATATTCTGGATGTCGAATATTCAGCTGATGGTTTAAATTGGGCGAAATTATTCGATTTAGAAAATGAAAAAGAAGGAGAATTTAGTTATCCCGCTATGATTCAAACCCAAGACAAGAAAGTGCATATCGTTTATACTTATAATCGAAAGTATATCAAATATGTGAATTTTGAAATAAAAAAATAAAAGACTGTTTATCAGATAAAATAATATAATTATGCAAAAATATTGTCTGTTTTTAGATTTACATGAAGATCGGGAATTGATAGAAGAATACAAATTGTTGCATCAGGATGTTTGGCCGGAAATAATTGCCAGTATCAAAAATGCCGGAATAACTAATCTTGATATTTATAATGTAGGTAATAGATTGTGTATGTTTATTGAAGCTGATGCCGATTTTTCATTTGAGAAAAAAGGAAAAATGGATGCTGAAAATGAAAAAGTACAGGAATGGGAATCGCTTATGTGGAAATTTCAAAAAGCCTTACCACAAGCTAAAGAGGGAGAAAAGTGGCTATTAGCAGATAAAATTTTTGAACTAAAATAAGAAGTTGCTTTTATTGTAAATTATAATTTTTAAGGAAAATATGTATGACGATTTTAAAAGAAAAAGAAAAGATAGGAAGTTTTTATTTTTGGCAGCCATCTTCGCTTATAGCTCAATTTATGCACAAAATAGATCTTTGGAAAAGCAATTTTACAAACACGAAAAGTACCTCTCTTCAGATAAATTACAAGGTAGATTCCCCGGAACACAAGGAAATAATGAGGCAGCAGGATATATCAAGAAATATTTTCAGAAACATGATTTAAAACCATTACAATCAGGTAGTTATTATCAATACTTTCAATTGTTTGTTAAAGAAGGAATTAATAAAATGCCTTCGGATAGTGTACAAACGCAAAATGTAGTTGGTTACATAGAAGGTTCGGATAGTCAACTTAAAAACGAATATATTGTTATTGGTGCACATTACGACCATTGGGGCTGGGGAGGAATAAATTCTGGCAGTAAAAAGAAAGATACTGTTGCCATTCATAACGGTGCCGATGATAATGCATCGGGTGTTTCGGCTTTGTTGTGTATTTTGGAACAAGTTACCAAGGCTAAAGTGAAACCTAAGCGAAGTATTATTTTTGTTTCTTTTAGCGGAGAAGAAGAAGGTTTGTTGGGCTCTAAATATTTTATCAAACATTTGCCAGTTCCTATGGCATCCGTAAAAGTAATGCTGAATATGGATATGGTAGGACGTTTAAATGCCGAAAAACAAATCTACATGGGAGGAGCCGGAACTTTTCCTGATGGTGTGGATTTGATGAAAAAAATAGGAGAAAACAGTGGCTTGAATCCTGTTATTCATGCTGGTGACGTAGGAGGTTCTGATCATGTTTCTTTCTATAAAGCGGGTATCTCGGCAGTAGGATTTCATACTGGAGGTCATCCACAATACCATACTCCGGAAGACGATTTTGATTTAATAAATTTTAAGGGTGGAGCTTTAGTTACTCAGTATATTTACAATGCTTTACTTTCAATTGCCAATTATCCTCAGCCACTGTATTTTATCAATCAAAATTAGCTGAGTGATTTTTTATATTGCATAGGAGAGATTCCTATTTGTTTTTTGAACATTCTGGAAAAATAGTAAGGGTCTTCAAAGCCCACTTCTTTACATATTTCTTTAATACTCATATTCGTAAAATAGAGGTATTCACAGGCTTTTTGTATTTTTAATCGAATAAAATATAAAATAGGTGAATACCCTGTTTTTTGTTTGAAAAGTTCTGAATACCTCGAAACAGAAAAGCAGGCTTCTTGGGCCAATTTTTCAATAGTAATCAATTGGTTTAAATTGTTTTTCATATAGGAAATGGATTGACTAATCTTATCATTAATGGTGTTTTCTAATAAATTTGAATAACAAACTGAACTTAAAAAACTGCTTAATTTAAAATGAATGAATTCCGTTTTTTCTTCGTTTAATTCATTTTCCAAAACGGTAATAATATCCTTTAAAAGCACAATTTTGTTTTCGTCAAAAGGGATGGGGATATTGTTTTCTTTTTCTTTAAAAAAGCGTTCATAAAAAACATCAGCATAATTTCCTGAAAAATGGATCCAGTAAATACTCCAGGGATCTTTTAAAGAACTTCCATATTTATGCGGCGTGTTTTTTGGGATAATAAAAGCTGTATTTGGTGTTAATTTTATCGTTTTCTTATTGGTTGTTATCCAGCCTTCTCCTTTTAAACAATACAGAAATATATATTCGTTTATTCCATTTTTTCGGGATCTGTTATGGTGTTTGGCATTGGGAAAATAGCCAATAGCATCCAAATACAAATTTTGTGAAAAAGGATGATTTACTATTTCTTTTTTTTGTTCCGGTGACAAGACCACCATTGTTTGGCCTAAAAAGCCGGCTTTTATTTTTGGATTCGGTAGATTGTTCATTCTAAAAGTAGTATTTGCTATTAATTTTAAAAAGCGTCGTAATATAGTCCATTTTTTTCAATAAATTATCCATTGGTTGCCGTATAATGAAATGTAATTTTGTTTTAAAGCATTTCTATTAAAAACAACCAAATATTATGACAAGCCAAAAAAAACAATTTAACAATAATTATTTACTTGCAATTTCCATGGTGTCTGCTTTGGGCGGACTACTTTTTGGATATGATTGGGTAGTAATTGGTGGAGCAAAGCCTTTTTACGAACGTTTTTTTGATATTACCACTTCGGCCAATTTACAAGCCTGGGCTATGAGTTCCGCTTTGATTGGTTGTATTCTTGGTGCAGTTGTATCAGGTGTAATTAGTGATAAGTTTGGTCGAAAATGGCCCTTATTGCTTTCTGCATTTTTATTTACCGTTGCTTCATTAGGTACGGGATTGGCTTCTTCTTATTGGATATTTGTCGTTTTTAGAATTATAGGTGGAATTGGAATTGGATTAGCATCGGCACTTTCACCCATGTATATTGCCGAAGTAGCTCCGTCTCATCTTAGAGGACGCTTTGTTTCTTTGAACCAAATGACTCTTGTAATAGGTATTCTTGCTGCACAAATTATCAACCTGTTGATTGCCGAGGAAGTTCCAGTTGGTGTAAGTGATGCTTTTATTCGTGCTTCATGGAATGGACAAACGGGTTGGCGTTGGATGTTTTTTGCCTGCGCCGTGCCTTCGGTACTATTTTTACTATTGGCATTTACACTTCCTGAAAGCCCCCGTTGGTTAATGAAAGCTGGTAAACAAGAGAAAGCATTCCCTACATTGAAAAAAATTGGGGGAGAAGAATACGCTCGTGAAGAAATGGCTAATATACAGGCAACCTTGGATGATGTTGCAGAAAAAGTTGATTTTAAGGCCGTGCTAAATCCTAAATTCAGAGATGTATTGCTCATTGGAATTGTGATAGCCGTTTTCCAGCAATGGTGTGGAATCAATACTGTTTTTAATTATGCCGAAGAAATTTTTACCGCCGCAGGTTATGGCGTAAGTGATACCTTGTTTAATATTGTGATTACAGGAACCGTAAATCTTGTATTTACGCTTGTTGCTATGTTTACAGTAGATAAATGGGGACGTAAAAAACTGATGGTTATAGGAGCATCTGGTTTGGCTATTACCTATTTACTTTTGGGAGCTGCCTTTTATTTTGAGTTGAAAGGGGTTGCAGTTCTTTCGTTGGTGGTAGTGGCAATCGCTATTTATGCTATGTCATTGGCACCAATCACCTGGGTAATTCTTTCCGAAATTTTTCCAAACCGGGTACGTGGAGCCGCTATGGCGTTGGCAACTTTTTCTTTGTGGATAGCCTGTTTTATTCTTACTTACACTTTTCCATTGCTTAATAAATCGTTCGGAGCAGCTGGAACTTTCTGGGTGTATGCGGGAATTTGTATTCTCGGATTCTTATTTGTCCTAAGAAAATTACCTGAAACCAAAGGAAAAACATTGGAAGAAATTGAAAGTGAATTAGTGAAGTAACCCTGTATAATATAATAAGAAGAGAATATAATGAGTGTAAAAGCCTGGCAAGAAGATGTAGTTATCCCTACTTATGAAATTGGGAAAGCTGAAAAGAATCCTATTTTTCTTGAAAAAAGAGTGTATCAGGGTAGCAGTGGTGCAGTTTATCCATATCCGGTGGTAGAAAAAATTGAGGATGAAAAACAAGATAAAATTTATAATGCCATTTATCTTGAAAATGAATACATCAAAGTGATGATATTACCAGAATTGGGAGGAAGGGTTCAAATGGCTTACGACAAAATCAAACAACGCCATTTTATTTACTACAATCAGGTGATAAAACCTGCTCTGGTAGGATTGACTGGACCATGGATTTCCGGAGGAATCGAATTTAACTGGCCGCAACACCACCGTCCGAGTACTTTTTTGCCTGTAGATCATACTATTGAAACGAACGCCGATGGTAGTATAACCGTTTGGGTAAGTGAAAATGAAAAAATGTTCCATCAAAAAGGGATGGCTGGATTTACATTACATCTAGGGAAAGCTTATTTAGAAATTAAAGGAAAACTGTATAATCCAACTCCTGTTCCGCAAACATTTTTATGGTGGGCTAATCCAGCCGTAGCGGTGAATGAACATTACCAATCTGTTTTTCCACCGGATGTGCATGCCGTTTTTGATCATGGAAAAAGAGATGTTTCTACTTTCCCAATTGCAACAGGGACTTATTATAAAGTAGATTATTCTGCAGGAGTGGATATTTCGAATTATAAAAATATTCCGGTACCCACTTCGTATATGGCTATCAATTCAGAATTTAATTTTGTAGGTGGTTATGAGAATGATACTCAGGCAGGTGTTTTACATGTGGCTAATCATCATATTTCACCGGGAAAAAAACAATGGACCTGGGGAAATGGTGATTTTGGAAAAGCCTGGGATAGAAATTTAACAGATGAAGACGGTCCTTATATCGAATTGATGGCTGGCGTTTATACCGATAATCAGCCTGATTTTAGTTGGATGCAACCTTATGAGGAAAAGACTTTTACTCAGTATTTTTTACCTTATCGCGAGTTAGGTGTAGTTAAAAATGCATCTCAGGATATTTTGATGAATATTGATAAGAATGAGGACAAAGCTGTTATCAAAATTTTTGCTACTTCTTTGCAAAAAAATGCCAAGATTGTCTTGGGAGGTTTTTTTGAAGAAATCACAGATTTAAGTCCTGAAGCGGTTTATGAACGTGAAGTGACTGTAGGAACAGCAAAAATAATCGATTTAGCATTATTTGTTTTTGCAGAAAATGGTCGTGAATTATTAAGTATTAAAGCCGAAGAACAAAAGGAAAAAGAAAAACCTGAACCGGCCAAAGCGGCTCTTTCACCTGAAGAAACGCCCACATGTGAACAATTGTATCTAACAGGATTGCATTTAGAACAATACCGTCACGCTACTTATGTTGCTACGGATTACTATTTGGAAGCCTTGAAACGAGATCCATCTGATGTGAGAAACAACAATGCTATGGGACTTTGGTTGTTGCGTCGTGGAAAATTTGCCGAATCGGAAAAGTATTTCCAAGCGGCTATTGATACCCAATTGCAACGCAATCCGAATCCTTACGATGGAGAACCACATTATAATTTAGGTTTGGCTTTGCAGTATCAAAGTAAGTATAAGGAAGCTTACGATGCATTTTATAAATCCTGTTGGAACGCCGCTATGCAGGATGCCGGTTATTTTGGATGCGCCCAAATTTCCTGTGTAAATACTAATTTTCAAGAGGCGCTGTATGAAATAGATAAGTCTTTAGTACGCAACTGGCACAATCAAAAAGCGCGTACGTTAAAAGTAGCAATTTTGCGTAAATTATCTAAAAATGAGGATGCTTTAGCATTGATTAAAGACAGCTTGAAAATTGATTTATTCAATTTTGGATGTCGTTTTGAGGCTTATTTAATTTCTAATGATTCTAGTATTTTAGAAGAGATGCATGCTGTAATGAGAGGCGAAATTCATAATTATGAAATAGTAGCTTTGGATTATATAGCTGCCGGAATGTATGATGAAGCTGTACAAATTATTGAAGAAGGAATCAAAGTTTGTCAGACTACTCCAATGACGTATTATTATATGGGCTGGGCTTTGAATTTGGCTTCGAAAGATTCTAAAGTTGCTTTTGAAAAAGCAGCTTCTCATGCTCCAGAATATTGTTTTCCTAATCGTTTAGAAGCTATTTTGGCTTTAGAAATAGCACAAAAAGTAAATCCTAAAGACGCTAAAGCACCTTATTATTTAGGAAATTTATGGTACGACAAACGTCAGTATTCTGAAGCTATTGACTGTTGGGAAAAATCGATATCAATTGATGCTGCTTTTCCAACTGCGCATAGAAATTTAGCTTTAGCTTATTTTAATAAATTGGGACAGCAGGAAAAAGCAATAGCTTCTTTAGAAAAAGCTTTTTCTTTGGATACTTCAGATGCCCGAATTTTAATGGAATTGGATCAATTGTACAAACGTATTTGCAGACCACATCAGGAACGATTGGAATTTTTGAAAAAACATTACCACTTGGTGCAGCAACGGGATGATGTTTATTTGGAATATGCTACTTTATGTAATCAGTTAAATGACTTTAAGCAAGCGATTGATTTGATTGATATTAAAATTTTTCATCCCTGGGAAGGAGGAGAAGGAAAAGTACCCAATCAATATCAAATTGCCAGAGTTGAATTGGCTAAAAAACACCTTTCCGAAAAAGAGTTTGAAAAAGCAATTGTTTTGTTGAATGCTTGTTTAGAATACCCACATAATTTAGGCGAAGGAAAACTGGATGGCGCTCAGGAAAATGATTTTCATTATTGGTTGGGTTGTGCATATGAAGGCTTGGGAAATATCGAATTGGCAAAAGAATACTGGCAATTAGCCAAAGACGGAAGTAGCGAACCCGCAGCTGCAATATTTTACAACGATCAAAAACCGGATAAAATATTTTATCAGGGATTGGCTTTGTTAAAATTAGGTAATACCGAAGAGGCTCAACAACGTTTTGATGCTTTGATTGCTTTTGGAAACAGATATATAAACGAATTGATTAAATTGGATTATTTTGCGGTTTCTTTGCCCGATTTGTTAATATGGGAAGATGATTTGACTTTTAGAAATAAGATTCATTGTCATTATATGTTAGGCTTAGGTTATTTTGGATTGGACAAAATGGATAAGGCCATGTTTCATTTGAAAGAAGCAGCTAAAATGGATAGTAACCATCAGGGAGTTCAGGTTCATTTAGCAATGGTAAATAGTATTCAAAAAGAAATTATATAATTTAAACTGTTAATTTAATTAAATATATACATAATGCTTAAATATAAAAAGTTAGTTTTATTATTTATATGTTGTTGTTCTATTGAAACAATCGCTCAAAATTCGTATGCTATTGATATTACAAAGGTAAAAACAGAGGTCTTGCGCGGGCATTTGGATTTGGGAGGAAATAATAAAACAGGAGATACAATCACGGTTAATAGTTTTTATTTGGAACATAATCGTAAAGCTTTTATTCCGGTTATTGGCGAATTTCACTTTAGTCGTTATCCTAATCAATATTGGGACGAAGAATTAAAAAAGATGAAAGCGGGCGGAATTACCGTTGTAGCTACTTATGTTTTTTGGAATTTACACGAATTCAAAGAAGGCGTTTTTGACTGGAAAGCCGATTTGGATGTGCGGAAATTTACTGAGTTGTGTGCCAAAAATGGTTTGCAGGTTTTAATGCGCATAGGTCCGTTTGCTCATGGCGAAATGCGTAACGGCGGACTTCCGGATTGGTTATACGGCAGACCAATTGATGTAAGAAGCAACGATCCAATGTATTTGTTTTATACCATTCGTTTTTATAAGGAAATTGGACAGCAGTTAACAGGGTTACTATTTAAAGACGGAGGGCCAATTATAGGAGTTCAGATTGAAAATGAATACCAGCACTCTTCTGCTCCTTGGGGATTTACTTATACGGATGCTCCAAAAGAAAGAACAGCAGCAGGTCGTGATAAAAAGATTGTTCAGGATGGTGTTGGTATTAATGAACAGGGAAATGAATTTGCCAATGTGGGTAAAGATCATATGAAAACCCTAAAAGAGTTGGCTATAAAAGCAGGACTGATTGCTCCAATTTATACGGCTACAGGATGGGGCTATGCCACAATTATAGAAAAAGGTTCTATTCCTGTGATGGCGGGTTATGCTTATCCGTTTTGGACAGCAGGAAACAGTCCGTCACCTTTTTATTTGTTTAAAAATATCCATCAACAACCGGATTATGCGCCCGTGAGTTATGATGTGAATTTGTATCCTTCTATGGCGGCAGAATTGGGTACCGGAATGGCAGTTACTTATGCAAGACGTCCAAGAGTTCCCGGAGAAAGTTTTCTCCCAATGATGGTCAGAACCGTAGGTAGTGGTACTAACGGATTAGGTTTTTATATGTATCATGGAGGAACGACACCTTCTGTGGGTAATTATTTCATGTCAGAAGGTTCGGGATTAAACAATAAATCCTATGATTATCAGTCGCCAATTGGTGAATTTGGGAATTTGAGCTCCGGTTATTTTTCCTTAAAATTGATTAATTATTTTTTAAAAACCTACGGAGATGATTTAGCACCCTTATACCCTGTTTTGCCAGAAACGAATGCTGCGATTAAAGCGGAAAATACTGAGACTCTTCGATATGCAGTAAGAGGAGACGGAACAAAAGGTTATTTATTCATGCACAATTTTCAGGATCATTTAAAAATGAATGATTTGAAAAATTTGAGTGTGACTGTTCAAACCAAAACAGGAGCAGTTAAATTTCCAGAGTCGGGAACTTTTACATTGAAAGCAGGAAGTTCAGCCATTTTTCCGTTTAATGTCAATTATAATGGAGTTGCAATCAAAATGGCAACAGTGCAACCACTATGTCGATTTGAAAATCAAACTAAAAAATATAATGTTTTGTTTGCTCTTGACGCAATTGCTCCAGAAATCGTTTTTAAAGGAAAACAAAAAGTTGTTGGAATACAAACAGAAACAAGAAATGGAAATACAGTTGTGAAATGCAATTCTCAACAAATAAATGAATTTGAAGTGAATGGTATTTCATTTTTGGTGCTTCCTGAAAAAGAAGCTCAAAAAGCTTATTTGATTGGGGAATCCGGAAATCAAAAATTGATCATCAGTGAAGCGGTTGTATTGGATGCTAAAGAGAAAATTTCGTTAATCAGTTCTAATAATGAGCAAATCAATTTTTATGTTTTGCCAAATGATGCAAGGCCTACACCAGCTGAAGGAAAATTGGAAAAAATGAAATCAATTTCAAAAAAAATAAGTAACTGGCGTCTGACTTTACCTAAAGTTGCATCAGATATAAAATTGATCCAAACAGACAACAGTCATTTTGTATTGAAAGCCGGAAGTTTGGATTTGTCTAAGGTGAATGACTTGTTTGTTACTTTTGATTACAGAGGAGATCGCGGTATTTGTATGATGAATGGCGAATTACAAACCGACAATCTATATACGAGTAAAGCCTGGACTATCGGATTGAAAAAATATCAGGAAGCTTTGAAAAGCAACGATATGTATTTTTATTTTATGCCTATGCAAAAAGATGCACCTTACTTAAGTTATCTGGATAAAGAAGTGCTTCCTGATTTTGGGGAGAAGAAAAGTTTTTTGGAAATTAAGCAGCCAATAATTTCGGTAGAATACAAAGTAAATGTAGTTTTGAAAACTAACTAACCACAACCAAAAATAAACCAAAATGATAAAAAAGTTTTTCTATTGTAGTCTTGTTTTAATGCTATTTTGTCTGAGTGCAATTGCTCAGGATAAGGTAATTAGCTTGAAAGGCGATTGGCAATTTCAGATGGACCGCAATGACGAAGGTATTTCTCAAAAATGGTTCAATAAAAATCTTTCTGATAAAATTCATTTGCCGGGTTCCATGGCCGAATTTTTAAAAGGAGATGAAATTACACTTAAGACTAAATGGACTGGTTCTATTTATGACAGTTCCTTTTATTTCAGACCCAGTTTAAAAAAATACCGTGAGCCGGGAAATATTCATATTCCTTTTTGGTTAACACCTGCCCGTCATTATGTGGGTGCTGCCTGGTATCAAAAAGAGGTTACTATTCCTGAAAACTGGAAAGGAAAGCGTATCGTTTTACATTTGGAAAGAGCTCATATTGAAACCCGTGTTTGGGTTAACGATAAAGAAGTAGGGATGCAAAATTCCTTAGTTGCGCCACATGATTATGATTTAACGGCTTATCTGGCGCCAGGAAAACAACGCATTACTATTCGTATAGATAATCGAATTAATAAGATAAATGTAGGGCCGGATTCGCATAGTGTTACCGATCATACCCAGGGAAATTGGAACGGAATTATAGGTGCGATTGCTTTGCAAACTTTTGAACCGGTTTTCTTAGATGATGTTCAGGTGTATCCGGATTTAAAAAATCGAAAGGCAATAGTGAAAATTTCGTTAGCTAATAATTCTTTGAAAAACTTTAAAGGCAATATTTCTATTTCGGCCAAAAGTTTCAATAGTAATAATTCAGACGAAACTAAAGAAGTTGTAGCTAAAGTTTCAGTCACCAATGGAACTAAAAATGATATTACGCTCGAATTGCCTTTTGGAAATGGTATGTTGACTTGGGACGAATTCCATCCTGCTTTATATAATTTGAAAGTAAAATTAGATTCAAAAGCAATTCAAACCGAGAAAACAGTTTCTTTTGGAATGCGTGAATTTAAAATTCAAGGGAATCATTTTATGATTAATGGTGTTCCGGTAGTTTTGAGAGGAACAGTGCATAATTGCGAATTTCCGCTTACGGGTTATCCGGCAACGACAGTAGCTGAATGGGAAGTAACTTTTAAAAAAATTAAATCTTATGGATTGAATCACGTACGTTTTCATTCCTGGTGTCCTCCTGAAGCTGCTTTTATAGCGGCAGATAAAGTGGGATTGTATTTGCAACCTGAAGGTCCAAGCTGGCCAAATCACGGACCAAAAATTGGTTTAGGGCAGCCCGTGGATAAATTTCTTTATGAAGAAACGGAACGAATGGCTAAGGATTATGGTAATTATGCTTCGTTTACCATGTTATCAGCAGGGAATGAGCCGGCAGGGAATCAGGTGAAGTATTTGAATGAATTTGTTGATTTTTGGAAAGCAAAAGATACTAGAAGAGTTTATACCGGAATGTCAGTAGGGGGTAGCTGGCCTGTAGTTCCTAATGCGGAATATTTAGTTCGCGGTGGTGTTCGTGGTTTAAAATGGGATAAAACTTTAGAATCAGTTTCCGATTTTAGTGCTGAAATTCAAAAGTTCAATGTGCCTTTTGTAGCGCATGAAATTGGTCAATATTGTGTGTTTCCTAATTTTGATGAAATTCAAAAATATACGGGAGTTTATCGAGCTAAAAATTTTGAGATGTTTCGTCAGGATTTAATCGATCATCATATGGGAGATCAGGCGAAAGATTTTTTGAACGCTTCAGGAAAATTACAAGTACTTTGTTATAAAAATGAAATCGAAAAAATACTTCGTACTCCAGATTACGGAGGATTCCAAATGTTAGGATTGCAGGATTTTCCGGGTCAGGGAACGGCTTTAGTAGGGATGTTAGATGCTTTTTTTCAGGAAAAAGGATATGTAACGGCTGATGAGTTTTCCCGTTTTTGTAATTCAACTGTACCATTGGCAAAGATTGAAAAGTTTGTCTACAATACTAATGAAACTTTCAAAGCGGATATTTTATTATTTCATGCTGCTGATATGCCATTAAAAAATACGGTTGTTAGTTGGACCATAAAAGATGAAAGCGGAAAGTTGCTTACTTCCGGAAATTTTGCTGCCAAAACTTATGAAAACGGAAATGGTATAGCGGTAGGGAATTTGAGTTTTTCTTTGAATCAAATTAAAGAAGCTGGTAAATATAATCTGGAAGTAAAAGTAGAGGGAACCCACTTTGCAAATGATTGGGATTTTTGGGTGTATCCTGAAGTAAAGACAGAAGTTACTCCATCAATATATTATACTACTGTTTTGGATGAAAAAGCCAAAGCAGTTTTAGCCAAAGGAGGAAAAGTATTTTTGAATGTTGCTGGCAAAGTGGTAAAAGGAAAAGAAGTGGCCATGAACTTTTTGCCGGTTTTTTGGAATACTTCCTGGTTTAAAATGCGTCCGCCACACGTAACCGGAATGTTAATTCAGGATAAAAGTCCGGCGTTTAAAAATTTTCCAACCAATTATTATAGCGATTTGCAATGGTGGGATATTCAAAACAGAGCTCAGGTGATGAATTTAGAAGATTTTCCTGCTGATTTCCGTCCGTTAATCCAGCCAATAGATACCTGGTTTATGAATCGAAGATTGGCTTTGGTTTTTGAAGCTCAGGTGGGTAAAGGAAAAATTATTGTAAGCAGTGCCAATTTAGGTCCGGAGGTTCAAAACAAATTGGCTTCTAAGCAATTGTTTTATTCGCTTCAAAATTATATGATTTCGAATGATTTTAATCCGAAGAATAAAGTAGCGTTTGAAGTAATTCAGGATCTTTTTGTAAGTCCGTCCAAAGAAGTTTTCAATACTTATACAAAAGACAGTCCGGACGAATTAAAACCTAATTCGAACCAAAATAAAGTAAAATAAGTTAAGAATATTTGAATAGTAAGAAAAGGAGTTAAATTAGGTTTTAGCTCCTTCTTTTTTTAAAATAGTAGGCTTTGTGTCTAAATTTCTAAGCGCCAATTATGGGATGGAGCTTTTAATTCTTTAACATCGTCTTTCGGTATTGAGTAGGTATGTAGCCCAGACTTTTTTTGAAGGTTTTATTGAAATGAGAAATGGATTCAAAGCCACATTGACTACTGATATCCGAAATACTGATGTCTTCCATAATTAAGAGTTTGCAGGCATAACCCATTCGCATATCCAAGATATAATTTTTAAAAGACTTGCCTGTTTTGCTTTTGAAATAACGACAAAAAGCAGCGGCATTCATCGCAGCAAAAGAAGCTATTTCTTCCAGACTAATGTGTCTGGTGTAGTTTTTATTCAAGTAAGATATTATTTTGTCAATTCTTGCCGTATCATAAATAGTTTCATTGATAAAATCCGATGTGGAAATAATTTGCCTGTTGCTGGTTTCCGACATTTCTTTTAATAATTCTAAAAATAACATCAGTTGGTTTAAACCATTTTCCAGAGGTAATTTTGATAATAAATCCTTCAGTTTTGGCGAATTGACCGAAGAAAAGTAAATTCCCCTGAGAGAATCCTGTAATAATTTTTTGATTTTGATAAAATGAGGATAATGATTAATCGAGTAATACATAAAATCCTTTTCAAATTGGATAATGGTGCCTTTGACTCTTAAATTACTATTTTCAGAATGGTAGATATCATCACTTTTCATAAAATGAGGTAAATTAGAACCGATGAGCAGTATATTTCCGGCACTAAATTGAGCAATGTTGTTTCCCAGAAACCGGGTTCCTGTACCTTCTTCAATATATATAATTTCATATTCAGAATGAAAATGCAAGGGATAGGAAAAATGGGCATAATCAAAAAAGCGAACTTTTAAAGGTGAAGACTCCGAAATAGGAAGCCTTTCGTTCATAATTGTTCTCATAAATAATATTTTTAATTTGCAAAAATAACATCATTGTGTGCAAATTTAGGAAATAAAATTGGCTTCGCTTCTCTTTAATTTTGTAGTTATTGATTTTAAAAAAAAGAGAAAATATGATTGATACATTTAGTATTAAAGGAAAAGTGGCAATTGTAACCGGTGGCGGGGGAGTACTTGGAGGAAGTATTGCGAGACATTTGATTAGTGCAGGATGTAAAGTTGTTGTACTGGACATCAGAGAAGAAAATGTAAATGACCGTGTGGCCGAATTAAAAGAAATGGGAGGTGAAGCGATAGGTTTTGTATCCAATGTTTTGGATGTGGAAGAAATGAAAGAAACAAGAGCAAAAATATTGGCTAACTGGGGAATTATAGATATTTTGATTAATGCAGCAGGAGGAAATTTACCAGGAGCTACTTTAACAGAAGAACAAACTGTTTTTGATATGAAAATTAGTGACTTCGAAAAAGTAACCGATTTGAACTTGAATGGTAGCGTTTATCCATGTATTGTTTTTGGAGAAGTTATGGCCAATCAAGGAAAGGGAAGTATAATTAATGTATCTTCGATGGCAACTTTGTCAGCAATAACAAGAGTACCTGGATATTCTGTTGCTAAGAGTGGAATTGATATTTTTACAAAATGGCTGGCAATGGAATTGGGGACTAAATTTGGAGAAAAAGTGAGGGTAAACGCCATCTCTCCCGGATTTTTTGTAGGAGATCAAAACAGAAGAGTATTGATTAATGAGGATGGTTCTTATACTGAAAGAAGTAAAAAAGTATTGGCAAGAACCCCAATGAAGCGTTTTGGGGATATTAACGAATTGAATGGAATTGTTCAGTTTTTATGTTCAGATGCGGCAAGTTTTATAACAGGAACTATTATCCCTATTGATGGAGGTTTTAGTTCTTTTAGCGGAGTTTAAAAAAATAATGAAAATGGAATTAAAAAAGACATTAAGATGGTTTGGAGCAAAGGATCCCATTAGTCTGGAACAAATCAAACAAACAGGAGCAACGGGTATTGTTACGGCATTACACCATATTCCTAATGGCGAAATTTGGTCGGTAGAAGAGATTTTGAAGACTAAAAATAATATAGAGTCCTATGGTTTGACTTGGGATGTGGTAGAAAGTTTGCCAGTTCATGAAGATATCAAGAAAGGAAAAGCCAGCCGCGATAAAATTATTGCTAATTATAAGGAAAGCGTTAAAAACCTGGGAAAATGTGGGGTTACAACCATTTGTTACAATTTTATGCCGGTATTGGATTGGGCTCGAACTAATTTGAATTATACACTTGAAAACGGTACGGTCGCGATGTATTTTGAAGCCGATTTGTTTGCAGCATTTGATATGTTCATTTTAGAAAGACCGAACGCTTCAAAAGATTATACTGAGGAGCAAATAAAAAAAGCAGAGGCTATTTTTAAAACCTTAACGAAAGAAGATGCCAGAGCTCTTGCTTATAATATTATTGTTGCCACGCAATCTTTTATTGATGGTGCAGTTGATGCGGATGAAAAAGAGCCTATCAATATTTTTTTAAAATTACTGGCTGAATATAACGGAATCGACAAACATAAATTAAGAGAAAACTTTGCGTTTTTCTTAAACGAAGTGATTCCGGTTGCTGAAGCATCAGGCGTTAAATTAGCGGTTCATCCTGATGATCCACCATTTCCATTACTGGGATTACCACGAATAGTAAGTAGTGGAGAAGATTTTGAATGGCTGGCTAATGCCTGCCCATCTTTGCATAATGGGATTACTTTTTGTACCGGTTCTTTAGGAGCTCGTAAAGACAATAATTTGGCTGAAATTTTTAAAAAATATGCTGAACGGGTACATTTTCTTCATTTGAGAAGTACTAAAATTTTAGACAACGGCGATTTTTATGAAACCGAGCATCTGGATCCAACAGTTGATTTGCCGGGAGTAATGAAAGCTATTGTTGAAGAACAAATAAGACGAAAGGCAGAAGGAAGAACCGATTATAATTTGCCGATTCGTCCGGATCACGGGCATAAAATGTTAGACGATTTTAATAGGGCAGGAAATCCCGGCTATCCATTAATTGGAAGGTTAAAAGGTTTGGCAGAACTGGCAGGACTTGAAATGGGAATTCGTTATTCGATTCTTAAGTAAATAGACTATCTGGTTCAGTTTGTTAATTTTTTCTGTCAAGGATAGCAACGAAAAGCCCGTAAAGGGTAGAGGCTTTTTATAAAACAAACCCCAAAATAGCGACTAACAGAAGCTCGTTTTGGGGTTATGTTTTATAGACTGTTTCCTGCGGACTTGTAGTGAATAGGCATATTCATAATACCTCAATCTATTGTTTTTCATAAAAATAGGTATTATATTAGAAGAAACAAACCCCGAAATTGCTCAAAAGGAGTCAAAAACGGGGTTTTCTTTTATAGTGTGATGC